>JAGTQN010000033.1 GCA_018396395.1 Candidatus Bathyarchaeota archaeon
CTCCGGGATTCGCCTACTTACCACTTAAACGCACTCATAATATTCTTCCTGCAGATAGAGTGAAGAAAGGAAAAGAGGTATATCGCCTTTGGAGAGAGAATAAAAAAGAGCTTAAAAAATACGCTGAAGGTGAGGTTCAAGATATCTTATTTATAGCTGAGAAACCTATTTTGGAAAACTAAAGTGATAAGAATGGATGTTAAAGTTTTTGAAAAATTCAGTCCTTGCGACCGGAGTCCAGCAATGCGATACTTATATGTCAGAAAATACGGAAAGCTACCAGATGAATGTCAAAATTGTTGCAAACCGCTTGTATTTTTTTTTGATGACAAAGAATACCTAAATGCATACAGTCGTAAATTAAGGTCTCAAAAATCGATTTTCATTACAAATTGATAACTAATAACATTGTAGCTTATGCTCACTCTGTTGAGGAGATGGAAAGAATTTTAGAGATGTTTAGGGAGATCGCAAGTGAGAACGCCATTAATTGCAGAATACAATGGCGCTAGGCTGATCGTTATTGGCAAGATATTTTTTCCAGAACTTTTCGGCAAAGATGTTAATGGTTATAAACCTTTTTATTCAGATGAATTTGAGTTTAGAAAATTTGCCGAAAAACAAAGAATAAAGAGAAAGTTGAGGCAATAGAGAAGAAAATTTTTGGAATTGATACAAAGAAATATTTAGAACAACTAATTTTTTGTATAGCGCTTTTCCTCAAGAAAAATAAGAATAATTTGAGGGTTCAAACGAGGGTGATAAATTATCCCCCGGCGCCAACTCTTAGACTTTAAAAGTCAATCCGTTTCATTTCGAATTCTCAGAAAATCAGGGTTAATAGCGAATTATATTTATTCTCCTAACATTCTGCACGAAGGAATGACCTGACCAAGTCCTGTGAACAGCTTCCTTCCTTTCTTGGGGGAAGAGAAAAGGCAGTCGGTGAAATTTTTGAGAAGTTAGATTAGTTAAGAGAATTGCTATAAATTATGTTATACAAGGCTAATCTTAGCAAAAGATAGCTTTTCATAAGGGATGATAGCTACCGCCTCTGGATAACCTTAGTCTCCGTAAATGCCTTTATGATTCTCTCGAAACTTATTTTATATAGGGCTAATTCTATATTATTAACTTCTTTATTGAATTAGGCTATTCGTTTCAGCTTTCTTAAATGATGAAAAGAATCGATTTCTTTATAGATAAAGCCTTTTTCTTGATTGATCTAAGATTAAATCGAGAGAAGTTTTTAATTTGTCATACATTTTTCTATAACCCACATAACCTTCCGAACAAATTCAGGAGTTATCGCCAAAGGTGCCACACCCTGGAATGTTTTATACAGTTCCTCGTAAAAGCTAGTCGCACTATCCTTGGACCCAGCTGAACTCCAACTCTCCTCCTTCCATGGAATTTCTTCCACATTATAACTGCGATCGGGAGTCGGTTCCGTTTTAACATGCCTTAGTGGAAGGTCCTTCGGGTCAAAGTATTTCCATTTAGGTTCTGTCTATCGCCCGTGAGGCCTCCTTGCGTTCCCATTACTAGCCAATAATTCTGCGGATAAGCACATGCCCTAGTTACTTCTATATCAATGAGGGGGGAATCCGGTGCCTTTAACATGATCTTTGCATGATCCTCAGCATCACCTAAGGTTAATGTTTTCTGTAGATCGAAAAAGACATTCGGTTCATTGTTTTCTAGGAAGGAGAGCCCCTGAGCTATCAGGTGTACCCCATTGTTTCTGAGCTCTCCTCCGCCAAATATTTTCAAGGTCTGCCAATCCCAACGTCTTCCAAAAGAGTGGGCACAAATTCTTATGAGGACTATGCGTCCGAGCTTCCTAGATTGAATGATTTCTTTAACCTTCAAATAATCGGGACTGAAGAGACTGTTTTGGAATACAGTAAGTATCTTTAGAGTCTTTTTCGCAGTTTCTATCATCATATCGACTTCATGAAGGTTCGTAGCCATAGGTTTCTCACAAACTACATGCTTTCCAGCTTCTAGAGCTTTAATTGTATGGGGAGCATGAAGATAGCTTGGAGTGGAAACCACAACCAATTCAACTTCCCCATCTTTTATGAATTCGTCGAAGTCTGAGTAAGCTTTGCATCCGAATTTTGTCATAGCTTCCTGCCGCCTTTCATCTATTGGATCGGAGACTGCTACAACCTGATATTTATCGGGTAACTTTTCGAGGTCTTAGCATGAATGTTCCAACCGCTTCTCCCCAATCCAGCTATTCCAACTCTTATTTGATTGCCCATATTAGTCAGTAGGCTTTATCATTAAATACGTTAAAAAATATTCCATATATCCTCCTAAACCTTCAAAGGCTGGATCCCAGCACTGATCAGACCATTTAATCCTTCCTTCATTCCTTCAATGGCTTCCCCCTTCCAATTTCTGAAGTTCGAAAGACTTCGGAAATTAAATAAGATATAGAAATTGATTGGTGGTATCGAAAAATTTAAGGGCTTTTAAGTTAAGGTCGAGCATAGAGCCGCCTTTCAATTTTTCAGCCCCTACATACCGCTACTGTAGCTTCTGAGTCAGATCCCTGAGATCCTCCGTATATTTCTCCAAGGAATTTGTCTTCGTCTTCCCCTTGGAAATACAAAGCGAGATATGTCTATTTCATGGATTATCCATTGATAGGAAGATCCCAGTAGAGTCCTTCAAAGATAAGGATTCCATATACCTGTTATATGAAAGGTATGGACTCATGAAAGTGGAAAGATCCGGGCATTTTTCGTATCGAATCTATAGGATATTACTTGTGGAAGGAGTTACAATCCTGGATAAAGCCAAGCCCATGGAACTTTAAATTGAAATCCTTAAGTACCTTTCATTGATGATTACTTTCGGAGGAAATTCCATTGGTTAAGGTTCTGGTTCTATATTATTCTCGGACTGGAAGGACAGAAACCTTGGCAAGGGCTGTCGAAGAGGGCATCAGCAGCGTTGAGGGGGCAATTCCCAAGGTTTTACGAGTTGGGACGCTACCCTTGAGGATCTCATCTCTTCTGATGCGGTAGCCTTTGGCTCTCCAAACTACTTCGGCTATATGAGCGGTTTAATGAAGGATTTCTTCGATAGATTATGGAGCATAAGGGACAAAGTGGCTGGTATACCAGCGGCCGCCTTTACCTCTGGAGGCGGGGCAAGTAACTCAGCGCTTTTAAGTTTAGAAAGAATGATAGAAGCCTTCAGGATGGAGAAAGCCTGCAACGGGATTGTTTCAAGCGGAATTCCAACGAGGAGAGACCTAGATGCCTGTAAAAAGCTGGGAGAAGCCTTGGCAAAGGCAGCAATGAAAAAGAAAAGGTCTGAAGGTTAAAAAATCAAATGCCAGTTTAGTGGAATTATTGGCGAAGGTAAGGAATGTTTTTAGGAATGCAAAAGTCTTGAGCGATTACCGTCTCCTGCGCCTATATTCTCCCCTTCCTGATCTGTAGCCGCCGCCCCTATACGAGGATCTGAAGCTAGGGTAACGGAGTGCCCCTTCCAGGCGTCTCTCAGAAAGGTTGTTATCGGTCTTTACCTCAGAAATTGGAGTTTCTGCGGTGGAGAAGCTACCGTATCGACCAATATTCAGGCGCATAGATCCTCTGAAAAGGGATGTATAGCCATTTTTTATAGTGATCGTCTCACCCTCGTTAACCCTTCCTATATCGTCTTCCCAAAGGGTCAGGAAAATGCATCCAGTTTCATCACCAACAAGGGCGTCAGCAACCTTCCGTCCTCCCATGGTTTCCCTTACAGCTCCTTTGGAAACGACCCTTACTGATATATCTATACCTCTAGAGTTAGGAGATAGGCTTTCGACCTTAACATTCTTGGGGGTTCTTTCCCCTCCCATTTCCATAGAAAAACCTCAGATTCTAAATGGCTTCGCTCTTATTAAGGATTTAACCAAATCGACGAATGGTTCGAATAAGTGAGTCCTTTCCTTTGTTATAGTTTCTCTTCTGAGGATGAAAGGGCTTTCAAATTCAAAGTCCTAATTTTTGGAGGCTTCCCGAGGTAACCTTTCCTTGAGAAGGGGGCGACTATTTCGAAGGATCGTCCGATTAAGCCTTCGGAAGCCTAAAATCCTGAAAATGTGTAATAAGCTTCCGATCTAGTTTGACGTCATCTTTTTTGCCTTCAAGCATGAAAGAACGATGTCCGGCTTATTGCTTCCAATAGCATCGACCCCGAAATCGATCATTCTATCGATATTCCTGGGTTCATCAACATTCCAAACAGTTACTTTTATTCCAGCCCTATGGATCTCCTCGACAAGTTCCTTATCTACTGTCAAGTAATTTATATGGATTGCATCGGCTTTTGCAACCCTAACGATATGGATAGGATCCAAGGGTCTGCCGACGAAGAGAACCCCCGTCTTGATAAGGGGCTTAAGTTCCTTCGCTTTCTTAACTCTGTTGTGGAAGAAGGATGTCAAGACGACGCGATCCAAAAAACCCTTCTCTTCGAGGATTCTCAGAACAGGTTCTTCGGTCCCTTCTCCCTTCAGCTCGATCTGTAGAATCGCCTTGTCCTTAACTAGGTCGATAACCTCTTCGAGCAGTGGAATCCTTTCTCCCATACCAGCGTCGAGTTTTGAAAGATCCTCGAAGCTTAGGTCTCGGACATATCCATGACCATTAGTCGTCCTGTCGACTGTTGGATCGTGGATGACGACGACACGGCCATCCTTGCTAAGGTGTACATCTAGCTCAACGGCATGAACTCCGATCTCCAATGCCCTTCTGAAGGATCGAAGGGTGTTCTCAGGCTCGTAAGCCGCAGCACCCCTATGGCCTATTACCTGGATCATTGAGTTTTATGGCAGAGAAAGGGCTCTATTAATCTTTGGCTTTTACCGAGAATAGGATCCCTATTCAAAAATGGACAAGACTTCGGCCTAATGAAAGAGTCGCTTGGCTTTTTTGTCTGGATGAACTAAGAAGCCTTTCCTTTTTCAGGCTTCTAGAAGGCAAAAATCTTCAAAAAACAAAGAAAATTTTCTTTTCCTTAGGACTCCTTTTCTAAAGCCCGGAATTATGGGAATTCTTAAATAAGGATGGAGGGGCGTTTACCAGGGGAATGCCTATGTACGATCTTGTGGTTAAAGGTGGGGTTCTTATAGACCCGGCCCAAGGAATTTATGAGCGAAAGGACATAGGGATCCTCCATGGAAGAGTCGAAGCTGTCGAAACGCGGATCCCAGCCGATGCTAAGCAGGTTATGAACGCAGAGGGCCTCCTTATAACTCCGGGTCTTATAGACCTTCATGTCCATGTCTGTCGTGACATAGCATCCATAGGCATCGATCCAGATGCCTTTTGCCTTCGCAGGGGTTCCACTACAGTCCTCGATGCGGGTTCCCTCGGCCACCTCCTCTTCAGGATTTTCAGGAGGCATGTGATCGAAGCCTCGAAGACCACAGTATTCGCTTTGCTCAACATCAAATCCTTAGGCATGATTGAATTCTCAAAGAGGGAGGGCTGGTCCATGCTCCTCGATGCCCTTGATGGGCTCTTCGCAAAACTCTTCGTCAACGTGGAAGAGTCCGTCCGAACTATTCAAGAGAACAGGGATGTCATAATAGGCATTAAATGGGCTCATAATGGGCTAGAATACCTCCGTTTGGCTAGGAAGGTGGCCGATGAGGCTGGATGCCTCATCATGGCTGAGAATCACCGCCAGCCGGATGCCTTGAAGTATCTTAAAGAGGGCGACATCGTAACCCATCTATACCATGGTCTTAAACCGAGGCCCCATGATGGGCTTTTGGATGAGGATATGAAGGTTCAACCAGAGTTCTACGAAGCCCTGAAGAGAGGTGTAATCCTCGATGTGGGCCATGGTGCTGGAAGCTTCTCCTGGGAGGTTGCCGAGAAAGCGTTGGAACAAGGAATAAAGCCCCATACCATAAGTACTGATTTGTATACGCTAAGCGTCGATGGTCCTGCCTTCGACATGCCCACGACGATGGCAAAGTTCCTTCATCTTGGCCTTTCCCTTGAAGAAGTCGTAGAAGCCTCAACAGCCATGCCAGCCAAGGTTCTGGGAAGGCTTGGAGAAATTGGAACCCTTAAGCCTGGTGCCTTCGCTGATCTCGTTGCTTTTAAAATCCAAGAGGGAAAATTCCCCCTAACGGACACTATGAAAAAAACAAGGATGGGAGAAAAGATGCCTCTTCCTGTCGCAGTAGTGAAGTGGGGAGAGGTCTATAAACTCCAGTGAGATTTGGAGAAAACCAAGAATTTAAATTTCAATTGAATCTTACTAATATGAGTTAGGAAAAATTACATTACTTTTTTCTTTGAATTTGACTTCCTTTGATCAGGTTTTTTATTCTTTCAATATCTATTAATTTGAAAGTTCCTTTTTTAGTATTGTTAATTCATCTTTTTCTTTATATGTCTAAGATGAACTTAGCAGTTACGAATCCCTTATCATCTTCAAGAATCTCCATCCTATGGTATGTGATTCCTTTGACGGCAACTTTCTGTGGATGCCTTTTTGGGTCGAATGGTTCTCCATAGGCTGTAGCCCTTAAGGATAAGCCTTCTGGAGTAGCCTTTATCTCATGAATTATGAAAGAGGAGAAGAGATTTTCAGTAGTTTCGAAGCTCACGAGAAGGGCTTCTAACCATGAATATAGAAGTCCCTCTTTATCGATGCCTTCGACTGTGAAGTCTTGAGAAAGAATAGGACGGATCTTTTCGACTTCTGTCATGACTTCGAAAAGGGCAAGGGCAGCGTTGGCAAAGCATTCTTCTAGGCTCGATCCATAGGCAGCAACATAAATGTCCGCTGTATGCTCCAAGTACTCGAAGGGAGGAGTTCCCTTCATTTTCTACCTCCATTAGTTTTAAAGGATTTTTAAAAAATATAAAAAAGCTTCTAAATTAAGTTTTTGAAAAATGCTGATAAGCATCCTTCAGTCGTATAATTATCCTTAGAGCCTTGTGCACTGAATTCGAATTCTTCATGATTAACATATTTTAAGAAAAGGTTTTATCTTTTTGCTGATAACTTGATTATGATATATGAAACAATACTTAATGTACCATGTTATCGATACCTTAGTTTCTTACATGAACTCTAATTACAATCATATAACTTTGAACTGCAAAATAAGCATTGTTTAACCGATTTATAGAAAAAGCTAAGAGACAAAAAATAAAGGGGGCCCGAAGAAGTTTTTTCAAGGTCGGGCGATGTGCAATTCAATCGTCGAGACGTTGATCTTTCGTCCGTCCTGTCCTGTCAATTCCTGGGTTCCTATGTTGATGCTCTCAATCTGTAAGTCCTTGACGAAGGCCCTCCTTATCAACTCCACGGTATCCACAGCCCTCGATATGACCCGTCCCCTTGCTTTGACTGTGATATTCTTAACACCGGAGTTGAAGAGGGTCATACAGGCTACGACATAGTTCATTACAGGCTTCTGTCCGATCAGGACTACATTTTCCCTTTCCGCAGTAGATCCAGACATCGATTTCGCACCTCCTTTAGGTCCTATGTTTTGTTGCTAGGACAGCAATAAGTTACAAGGAATCTCTTATATGTTTTTCTATTCTTGGAGGGGTGCTGTAACCTTAAGCCTTAGGGGAGCCCCATCTCCCTCGATTTCCTATGAAACCATTCGAGGGGAATAGGGCTCCTAGGCAGATTGTGAAGTATGCTATTCGATTTACTTATACCTTTCACGTCTATCCTTAAGGAAGGCTCCATGCGGATCCTCCGCACCCGAACCCCTTACTATGCTAAGCCTCGTGGAGGAGGCGGTGCGGAAGGCTTAAGGTCACAGCATCAAAAAAGTCTTCTGGGTCTTAAGCTGTTTGATGCTAAGACGTTAAGATTAATCCTTCAAATATTAGACTCCCCTAAAGGGAAGCTGAAGCCATTTGAAAATGGAGGGAACCATAGGAAAAGAAAGTTAAAAACGTCCTTTCGCGTTTTAGATATTGAAACCAGATTTGGATCTTAGACTTCCCTCCATCGCTAGGAATTCCCTCTTCTTAGTAGTCCTTACGCTACTTTTCCTTATCTCCCCAATCACCCTTTATCCAGCAATCTCAGCAGAGGCTGGAGTGCCCAAATACCTTTATCTTTATGATATTGACACCGAGGGGAATACGGCCATTAAAGTAAACTTCTTCCACGAAACTTCGAACGAGAAGGAATCTTCATGGCTGATAGTCCCATCCTTCGTTCCATGGAGGAACGAGACTATTCAGGGAGGGATTCTTTCCTTCGCTATTAAGCCTATTTTGATCGGCGAAAAAGAGGATCCCTTCTGGAGGAACTATACCTTCTCCTACTTTCCAACGAAAGGCATCTTTAATCTCACTTTATCCTTTTGGATAGAACAGTACGCTTACATCATAGAACCACACGGTTTCTTTCTATCTTCCCAGATAGGATATAGCCCTTCTGCCCAGGGATCCGCCATCATTCTACTGCCTAGAGGGGCAAGGGTAAGTAGCTCCGGCATTCGCTTGATCGACTATTCATCAGGAGCCATCCTTTCGCCATCGTCCCTTAAGATTTCTAGCCTTGACGATAGGATCGAGGTCCGTTGCGGAACAAGGTACTCAAGCCGTTTAGCCATCTACTTTACGGAGCCAGGAAGGGATGCTGAAATACGCATCTATACCCTTGGAAGGTTCTCTGTTCAAACTGCAAGCCGTTATGAAGGGAAAGCCTGGAACTTCCTTAGGCTTTATAACAATAGCTATCCAATCCTTTCAGATGTCTTTGGTGTTTCCTTAGAGAAGGTGAATGTGACGCTTTTCATACCTACCATGGATCAGTTCCTATCTGGTTTAGGAGGCTTTGTCCCCTTCTCCGAGACTACGGGGCCAGGCTTCGTAAATCTAAACATGTTTTATTTCAGAAAGGTTTCTGGCTTCATCGAGATTATTGCCCTCCATGAACTCGTCCATCACTTCGTGTGGGCAGTGGGCTTTTCTCCGAGGAAGCTATGGATTCATGAAGGGATGGCCGAATACTTCAGCATCGAGGTGGCAAGGCTTTTGGGACTTGAAGAAGGGGCTCAAGAGCATGAAGATTCCCTTCAAGAAGTTTCGAAGAAGTTAGGAAATGCGTTAGGCTTTGTCCAAGGCTGGGGAACCTATCAGACTTCTGGAAACACAGAATACTATGCAGCCTCTTGGAAGATCTTCAAAACCCTTGGGGACAATTACGGAGGTCTCGAATTTTATAAGCGCTTTTTCAAGGAGCTAAAGTCCTTCAAGAAAGATTTGGAGGACTCCGTGATAGTTACAGCCTTAGGACTTGCCGCTGGAGATGTAGCTACCATCTGCGATCGGTTCAAAGGCTGGGGTTTCCAAAACGTTGTGGATGTGGAAAATCTACAAACGATCCTTAGCGAAGCTAAGGGAAAGGTTTCAGGCCTGAGCGTCTTTCTTCAGCCTAGCAAGGCTTTGGCCGATCTATTACTGAGGAGGGCTGAAGCAGCCCTTAAAAGCGGGGATTATACCTTCGCCATAAAGCAAGTCGAATACGCCCTCTTCTTCGTAACCTATGCCTTCCAGGTCACCCTCCTAACCTTTCTTGGCGCTACCCTTGGAGTAGTGGGCGTCTATTGGTATCTAAGGCTTAGGAAGGCTGTTGTTAAGCCTTCCATACCCTACTATCCAATACCCTCCGAGCCATCCTTCTGTTCTCGATGCGGTACCAAGTTTCCTCCCAACGCCATCTATTGTCCAGAGTGTGGTCGAAGGCGAAGGTAAACTTGAAGCATGGTATTCAAAGAAGATTAGAAAACAAAGGGAAGAATAAGGAGAATAAAGCCTTTCTAAAGGATCGCTCCCTGTCTTTTCAGGATATTTCTAAGGGTGCTGCAACCTTAAGCCTTAGGGCGCCTTATCTCCCTCGATGTCCTATGAAAACCTTCGAGAGGGATAGGAATACTAGATAGATCGTAAAGTAGCCTTTTCGATTTACATATCATAAGTATTCCTTAAGAAGCTTAACTTAAGCCCTTCAGGTAGCGCAAGTAAAGAAATAGAATAGTAAGGAAAGTGTCGCCGGTTTAGTTGTGGCGCCGCCGATCGGATTCGAACCGATGACCAACGGGTTAACAGCCTCAGCCCGGTTGGTGACTTGCCAACTGGTCCGCTGCTCCACCAGCTGAGCTTTCGCCCATTTTTTCTTTTTAATGTACGGCGGCAGCTTATAGCGGCGCCGAATAGGGAAGGGCTTTAAGTGATATTTTAAGGTTTAGTAAGGTCTCCTTTTTGAAGGAAATAAGCCCTTACAATTTTTGCCAATGCATATAGTTTTTACAAAACGTGCTCTAGGACCCTAGTCTTTTCTTGATTCTCCTTGCCTTCTATAGTTCATCTTGGGCTTAAGTATGGACAAGAGCCATGTCCGATAAAGGTTCTTACGGTCTATTAAAAATCGAAGATTTTTAGGTTCCCGAAGGAACGGAGGCTTAATAATCTATTTTTCGAGGGAAAGTCCTTTAATCGGCTAGTTCAACTTTCTTAAGGCGTGTACCCTTTCTCTGAAGGGTATAACCACAAACTCTGCATCGAAGGCGGAGAACCTCCTTCTTGGAGGTTTTTGCGGGCCTCTTTAGTTCTGGAAACTTTTGCCCTCCATAGCCGTGAGTATCCTTCTCATGGTGTATGGCACCATGGCTAAGGGCCCTCTGCTTTCCTGCTTTGTAGATGGAAACGGTGTGCTCAGTCTTCTTATCGCATTTTGGGCAATAGGTATTGATGACCTTTGGGACCTTCACATTTCCACGAAAGCTAGTAGGGCAATACGGCTTTATTTAAGGATTACTGAATCTTAATGGGGGGCTATAAGGCTTAAGGTTACAGCACCTCTTAATGGCTTCTTAACAAAGGCGATGTCATTGGGGGGAGAATAACGAAGGGATGCTTTCAGGGGTTTCCCTCAAGGAGCCATGCCACAGCCCTTCTGTCCTATGGTTGTCCATTAATAAAGCTCCAAGAATGTCTCCTCAAAGCCCTATATTCTTTAAATGCAAAGAGCTTCTCCACACCATCAGCCTCTGAAGGACTTTTCGAGCTTCCAAGAGGAGAACTGATCATCGAGATTGGCGTTGCTGAAGGTTACACATTCAACTATCTTGACGCGATGGAGCTGGAAGAGCTCTTAGGCCTTCTGAAGTCACGAGAGCTTCAAATTCTGGACTTTCTCTTGGTAACATGCTATTATCGCATTAGGGAGGGGAGGAAGGTCCCCCTCCGCTTCGATTATCACTTCCTTCGATTCGAGTTCAAACTTGGAATTTTAAAGCTGAGTCTATATCACGATAGGGGTCCTAGAAGGGTTCCCTTCGAAGCCCTTCTTCGTATTATTATTGGGGAGGTCAACGAAAAACTGGAGGCTGGAAAGCTTCCGGCCCTTGAGATAAAAATTCTTCATATCACCTAAAGATTCTATTTTATTTTTTTATTTATATGCTACAGAAACGAATAAAATAAAATAAATAGTTATTCATCGTTTCTCCTTTAGGCTTTAGATAACTTGAATTTTCATGACTTGTAATGAAAATTTTCAGAATTCAAAGGCCGAGACTCTTTAGCGCCTCTATAATTTCCTTATTAACCTCCTCAGGGCTCCTTGTACCATCGATGAGGATAATCTTCCCAGGGAACTGGCGTTTATAGAGATCCAAATAGCCCTCCCTTACCTTATTTAAAAAGTCCATATTCTCATACCTATCTGGATGTATGGAAGCATTTTTTGCCCTCTTTATCACTTCTTCTGCTGGTATGTCTAAGATGAAGGTAAAATCTGGCTGGACGATGTTTCGCTCAAATTTTAGAATCCTACTTTCTTCGATGCCCAAGGCTCTTTGATAGGCTAGATGACTTTCGGTCCATCGCTTCGAGAGGACAAGAAATCGCTTCCCCTTCTGGAGCCATTCTCTTACCTTAAGGTTTTGCCTTGCCCTATCAAGGCTCCAGAGAATCCATGCATATTCTGAGGAAAGGTTTCCAACGATCTTCACAGAAGGTCGTTCTATGGAGCTTCTATGGCCTCTATCTTCAAGATATGCGCCCACTAGAGCGCCGAGGATTGTTCGGTAGGAAGGGAGGCTGATTGAAAGGACCTTGAAGGATCTTTCCTCAAGATAGCTCCTAATGGATTTGACGCCAGGAAGACCGTAGGGGTTAAAAGCTTGGGTTTCCTTCCCAGACTTATCGAGCCCTGCTATAACGATGAAAATTCCTAAGCGCCTCCTAGGAATCGAATCGAGAAGCCCATCAATCGCCATAAAGGCCTCTTCAAAGATTTGATCGGGAATATCCCTCCTAGAGGCTCTAAGATTTTCGAGAGCTGACTTCTCCATATCCCCCGATACCACTTTTTCTATGGTTGAAAGGAGTTCCTCGAGTCCTTCTGCCAAAACCTTCAATATTGGGGTCCTCCTTTAAAACTCCTAGGCTTTTACATCGAACTCATCTCTAGAGAAAGCCCATCCTCATAAAACTATTTTAATGTAACTTTGCTATAATAAGAAATTGATGTCAAAAGCTTTTGGAAGAAGATATTGGAGCTTTATCAAGGATCCAATTTATGGGTATATTCACATAACGGAACAGGAAAGGGATCTTATAGACACAAGGCCTATCCAGCGATTAAGAAGAATTAAACAACTATGTGGTGTAGAATACGTTTATCCGGCAGCCAATCACACACGCTTCGAACATAGTCTTGGAGTCATGTACCTAGCCGGAGTCCTAGCAGAAAACCTTGAGGAGCTAGCTTCGGACGTAGCAAAGCTACGAGTGGCAGCGCTTCTACATGATGTAGGCCATGGGCCTTTTAGCCACCTTTTCGAGAATCTTCTCATGAAACGAAAGGGATTAAATCACGAGGATATGACCTTTCGAATCATAACGGAGACCGAGCTTGCTGACCTTTTGAGAAGACAGGGCTACGACCCGAAGGAGATAGGAGCCATAGCCGTGGGAAGGCTTAAGGACTTGGAAAATCCTATCCTTGGTCAGGTAGTCCATGGAACGATAGACGTCGATAAGCTCGATTTCATTGTAAGGGACTCATACCATACAGGGGCTGGATATGGTTTTGTAGATATCTTCCGCCTAATATACACAATGGACTTCATGGACGGAAGACTCGCCGTTGATGCGACGGCTCTTTCAACCCTTGAGTCCTTCCTCCTCGCTCGTCTAGAATCTTTCAGGACGATCTACTATCATCGTGCAGCCCGGGCTGCACAGATAATGATCCTTTATGCCTTAAAAAAAGCCGAAGAGGCCTTAGGAATCCTTGAATTTGATGACCTTGATGGCTATCTAGCCTTGGATGACTATAGCCTTTGGGGGATTCTGGTTCGCTGCGAGGCTTCAAAACCTGTTATGAAGGCTCTGGAAGAGAGGAAACTTTTGAAAGCAGCCTACGACAGAACCTTTTTCGCAGAAGATACGGTCCTCGTAAGTCTCCTACTCAATGAGCGAGTAAGGGAAAGAGTTGAGGCTGAGATCGCCGAAAGGGTTGGAATCCCGCCGGAGGAAGTCTTCATAGATGTTCCAAGCCTACCCTCTGTTCCTTATCATACGGTTCTAGGCTTAGAGCCTATGGAAATACCCGTCTTCAAGAAGACGAAGGATGGAAGCATCGTTCCTCAACGTCTCGCGGAGCTTTCCAAGATAGGGGAGGTTCTAAGATCTTTCATGAACATCGTGAGAGTTTACACGAAGGAGCCTTACAGGGAAAAAGTTGGAAGAGCCTCGGAGGAAATCCTAGGAAAGCCTAGCCTTTCTCAAATCGTCTCCTATTAATTTGAAGTCTTCGATTGGCGTAAAAGTTAGCGAAAGAATATTAATAATTAAGCCCATCGCTTCTAGCTGAATAGAAGAAAAGAAAGGGATGAATAAGAAAGGAAAGGAAAGACCAAAAAGGGATTAACCTTCCTTACCTTCGTTCATCATTATCCGGATAAGGTCTTCGGAAGTCAGATAAGGTCTTGCCTGAGCTAGGAATTCTTGAAGGGTTTCTTCAGGCGTTCGGTTCGACGTGTCAATGCGTATCTTTGCATGGATTGTGGAAGCCCTGAACTCCTCCTCGAACTTCTGAAGGAGTATTGGTACATCCTCCTTCCTTATCACTTGATACTCGTGGGGATCCATTTCCATGCGCTTAACGATGACTTCTGGAGATGCCGTAAGGAGGACTAGAATCGTGTCGCTAGGAAGCTCCTTCTCGAGCTCCCTCCCATGGCGAATGGCTAAAAATTCAGGTTTGTATCCATAATAAAGGGGACCATAAATGGTATTCTCGCTATAGAAGCCTACTTCAATGGCATCGCGGAAATTCCTGAGGAGCCTAACATGATAGACATCTTGGAAGCGCTGGAAGCGCTCCTTGAAGGCCGGGCTTAGGGTAAGCATGACTTCCCTATCTTCCTTGCTTAGAGATGCATCGGGTATCGTGAAATGGTCGTCTAAATGGAACCTCATGTCATGCTTTCTTCCCCATTCTAGTAGATTCTTAGCAAGGGTGCTTTTGCCAGCGTATTCGCAACCTATGATGATGACCCTCATATCTAGCCACCGAATCGGTGATTTGTGTTACGGTCTAAATAAGTCTAATCCTTCGCTATTTGATAGGATCCTTCCTATGCCTCCTGAGACATGAGAAAATCAGAAGGGCAAATCCCGTACCGATTTCGACAGATCTAGAAAGGTCGAGCGCTATTGGGACCTTCTTGACGATCAGGATTGATGCTGAACCTTTATGGAGACATGGGGGACGAAGGTGGTTGGGTTTAGGGATAAAAAATTAATAGCGGATATCGATATTCTTAAGCT
>JAGTQN010000032.1:0-10719 GCA_018396395.1 Candidatus Bathyarchaeota archaeon
TCGGCCATCTTCCCTTCCTTCGTTATCCATGGAAGACCGCAAAGGACCTTTCGGACTAGCCCAAGCCAAGCTCCCTAAGCTTCACCTTCGTCGGAATACCCAGCGAATCCCATCCCCTAAGCTCGTAATACTTGGCGACCATTTTCTTGAACTCATCTCTCCTAAGGGCGGAGCCCTTAAGGGGACCATCAGGAATAGGATCGTCAAAGACCCTATCCGGTAGCCAATCGGAGCCTGGCTTCAGACCCTGCCTAAGGCTTATGAGCCTAACGATGTTCCACACGGCCTCGGATCGCCTTAAGAGATCGTCCAGCGTAGTCCTTATGCCAGTGATGGCTTCATAGAACTTAGGATAGTACTCCAAGTCCATCTGGACCTCGACCCATGGGAAACGGCATACGCCGAGACAGTCGAACATGGGGCGGACGTGTTGGAGATATATGACGCGCTTCACCTTATCCTCCCCGTAGCTCTCCCTTCCGACCTGTATATCGTACGTTATCGCCCAAGCCCTGTTGTGGTGGGCTCCGATGTCGCATGTAGCGTAGGCTAAGGCCATGGCCGGGGCTGCTCTGATATCGTAGCCGCTGATCTCCAAGCCCTTCACATGCATCGCAAACCTCTCCGATCCCTTTCCGATCTTTCTGCTCGCATGGGCTACGCCCTCAGCTAGAAGGGCTCCAAAGCCCTTTCTGTAGGCTATCATCTCAAGGAGGCGGATAAGAGCATCCGTATTCCCGAAGCGAAGCTCAAGCCCATCCGTATCCCTTTTATCGATGAGATTCCTCTCGAAGCATTCCATGGCGAAGGCTGCTATGTTTCCTGCTGATATGGAGTCGAGACCCAACTGGTCGCAGGCATAGTTCGCCCTTACAACATCCTCTATGCTTGGGAGGGCACAGTTGCTTCCGATCATGGCAGCTGTTTCGTACTCGGGGCCCTCAATCCTTAAGCCGTAGGCTTCACTGATCTGCCCACACTTCATGGAGCATAGATAGCAGCCTTTGCTTCCAACCTTAGTGCGCTTTTCCATAGCCTTACCGTCGATCTCACCAGCCCTCTCGTATTGGGCCTGGAGGAAGTTGCGAGTTGGAAGGCAGCTCATCTCATTGGCCCACTCGACAACCTTCATCGTCCCCATCCTTGTCATGATGTCGAATTCATGATGCCCAGTTATGTAGGCTTCGCACTCGTCCCAAAGTTTTTTCATGATCTCAGGCTTAGCGACGGGAATGTCCTCGCTTCCCCGAACCACGACAGCCTTCAGCCTCTTATGGCCCATAACGGCCCCCATGCCCGTCCTTCCTGCTTGGCGACCGAAGTCTGAGCCTATGCAAGCAATCTTCACAAGATTCTCGCCCGCTGGGCCTATAGCAATGATGGAGGCTTCTCGCCCCTCATCCCTCTTGAGGGCGGCCTCCGTGTCCATCGTGAACTTCCCCCATAGGTGCTTGGCATCCTTAAAGCCTACCCAGCCATCTTCGATGAGGATGTATGTTGGCTCCTTTGCTACACCATCGACTATGAGGGCATCGAAGCCCGCTCGCTTAAGGGTGGGTGCAAAACCTCCGCCCACATTGCTGTCTCCATAGAGGCCCGTTGCAGGAGAGATGGCGCTTATGCTCAGCTTTCCCGAGCAAGGAACAAGGAGTCCGGAAAGGGGGCCGCTGGCGATGACAAGCCTGTTCATAGGATCGAAGGCATCGATCCTTTGGCTAAAGGAGTCGTAGATGATCCGAGCCCCCCAGCCCCTGCCTCCGATGTTCTCTATGGCGAAATCTTCCTCCACTTCTTGGACCTTATATTCCCTGTTTGCAAGGTTTGCAACGGCGATCTTTAGTCTGTATCCACCCTTGATCAAGCCTTCAAACCTCCCTTAGGCTCCGATGACCCTATGGAACTTCATAGCCATTGTCGTTGAATTTAGGTTTTTCTAGCCTAAAGCCGCAAAGGTATGGGCCTGGCGCTTTTCATGGATTTCGTCCGTGAAGCGTTGAAGGAATGCCTCCTTAAGGCATCTGCTACCTCCCGTTATGCCGGAAAGAATCTTCCGATGGTAAAGGTTAAGGCTAGGATCCTATCTTTCAGAACTTATCGCCAACCATTGCTGGAGGGGAATAGTCCAATAAGGACTTATAGCCTGAGATTGACCGTTCAGTCCTGAAGATTATCCGAGGTTTGAGGTCGATGGCTAAGGAAAGGGGCAAGCCACTCGATGGATACGATAAGGATGTATTCCTGCTAGCCTTGGACATGTTCCTTAGACGGTTGGTTCAAGGCTTTCTACAAGTCGTACGGACGATATATTTGGCATTAATAGGCTTCGATCCCATAGCCATAGGCCTCATAACGGGCGTAGGTTTTGCTGTCAGTATAGTAGAGTCCGTTTTATTCGGGGCCCTCTCCGATAGGTACGGTAGGAAGCTCTTCCTCGCCATTGGTAGCATCATGTCCTCCATCAGAATGCTCTTATATGCTTTAAGCAGGGACTTCTGGATTCTGGTAGTGGCTCAGGGTATTGGAGCCTTAGGGGAGGGTGAGGGTGCAGGTCAACCTGTCGTCTCGGGGTATATCGCTGATAAGGTTGGAGATGGAGTTAAGCGTACACGCGTTTTCAGCCTAGTAGCCATCACCAACGCTCTAGCTTCGACTGTTGGCTCCCTTCTTGCAGCCATGCCTGCGTACTTCGAAGGAGCCTTAAGGCTTAGTATAGCCGATGCCCACTTACCATTATTCTGGATAGACTTCATCCTTAGCGTAGCTTCCCTTGTACCCATAGCCTTCATGAGGGAATATCGTAGTGATGCATCGAAGAAGCCTCCAAAGCTCGCCATCACGTCTCCAACTGCCTTGAGGGAGATAGCCCTATACTCCATGGTTAGATCTACGGATGGCCTGGCCATGGGCTTCGTATCATCCTTGGCCCCCCTCTACCTCTACCTTAGATTCGGTGCGGGATCCGAGGATCTAGCACCTGTATACGCCGCGGCAAGGTTCATACCCATACCCCTATACCTAGTAGCCCCGAGGCTCATAGAGAAGCTAGGATATGTAAGCCCTCTGATAATAATTAGGGCAACCTCAGGTCTGATGGCGTTATGCATAGCCATCGCATGGGATTTCAGGTTCTCAAGCCTATTCCTAGTAATTTACATGACGCTTGTAGAGATCGGCATGCCCGTAAGGCAGGCTTTCGCCACAGAAATAGCGGATTCATCAGCCGTAGGATCCCTTATAGGGGTTAGTAATTCCATAAGGACCCTAGTTAGATCCTTGCGCCCATCGTAGCTGGGTATCTATTCGATATATCCGAATTCTATCTACCCTTCGCCATAGGTTCTTCGCTATTCTTCCTCAACTCTCTTCAATTCTACGCATTCTATAGTCATCGCCGAAAAAGCGACGGTAAGGCTCCTGTAGACTAGTAATCATCTCTCATCATTTAACAGCTTTCTGAAGACGAGAATCGTCTCCTTAAGAATTCCTTTCATCCCCTTCTAAGCTAAGGCCTGCATCCCCACCTCCTTCTGGAGAATAGGAGGTAGGCGGTTATCGAGGCCAGGGTTGCGGCTGCACCCGCGAGAAGCACCGCGGTATGGAATAGGTTCCATGGAAGCACGGGAAGGGTTATCGTAGCTAACTCGGCGAAGAGGCCGATGGTCGGATCATGGCTGGCGGATTTGTTGAACCTTGGTATACTGACTTGGTGGGCAAAGGCTAAGTGGTTCCTCGAAGGCCTTCCCTCTATATCCGAAACGATTCCTGTGATGTAGAGACCCTCTGGCACAAATATCGGTACCGCTCTAAGGAAGGCTGGTAGTATTGCCGTTTTGATGGCATCCGTTACATTGCTTCCGTCAATAAGGGCCCAAGGGGTATACGAAACGAAGGCCTTCGAAGCCTCAAAGGCTTTCTCTGAAACGAGAATGATGGGCCCATTTGAGATGATGGTTTTTTGGAATCCCTTAAATCTCTTCGCCCCTAGCCTGACGACAACGGGCTCATCGCCACGATAGACAATCGTCGATATCATAGCTAGGCGCAGATTCTTCGCTTCAGGCCAGCTCGTATTTGCGAAATATAGGTCGTACTTGACCTCAGGGTTCTGGGGAAGTAGCCTTACATGATAGCCTAGAGTAACCTCTATGGTTGTCCATTTGAGCCCTATGCGGTGTAGACGCCCATCATCCTCATCCAAATCGTCATCCTCAAAGATTTCGCAATGGATCCATGGTAGGGAGGGCACCTTGGCCGAGACATTCCAAGAGAACTCTTGATAAATCGTATCGCCTAAAGTTAAGGTTCTGTTAACAAGGGGGCTTACGCTCCATGCCCATCTTTGCTGATGGAAAATCATCTGGAACATGGGCGCCAAGGGAAAGATGCGGTAAGGCTTATCCCTAAGGCATTCCCATTCTATAAGTTCATCCTCGATCTCATCTGAAAAATTCTCTTTCTTCCTCGTCCATAGATCGAAGAGACCGTTTGCATCTGAATCGTTGTACTGCATCAGAAGAAGGGGCACGTATGTTAGGCTCATTTCTAGGCTTCCGTTTTTGCTATACTTGGACATATGGAGGATTGGAGGCGTGCCTATTATGAGCTTTCCGAAGAAACCTTTCCAATTCAGTTCAATGGATTTTTCCCATAGAAAGAGGTACCTAATGCAGCCTCCATCCGTAGTGTTAACCTCGATGCTGTAAGCAGAGTAGGGGCTTCCAAGCCTAGAAGCCCAGACCTGTCTTACGATGGCCTTTGAAACGGCTTTCGTTGGTAAGGCCTTGGATGAGGATGCGGAAGGGATTTGGAGGATAAGAATTAAAGTAAAGATTAGCTTGTAGATCCTCCTCAATTCCTAATTCAACTCCTAGACTTTCTTTATTTAAAAAAGAATTTAAGGAATGCGCTGAAACGCTCGTTTCATGAGAAAAGCATGGGGATTGAACTAGAGCAGGTTCAGTTCCCATTTCAGAGATGCCAAAGAGCAGGATTGAAGCTTCCAATTCCCATGGAGCCCCTTTGAACTTAGGAAAGATTAATAGAGCCATTAATTATGAAAGAACTCGAATTAATTAAAAGGAAAGGCGATGGATGTGAGGGAAATCCGCATCATCCTTTATGGAGTTGGCGCCATGGGAAGCCTCATAGCCAAAGCTCTCCTAGAAAAGGAGGGTATCGAGATCGTCGCTGCCGTTGATATAGGAAAACCCCTAGGGAAGGACCTTGGCGAAGCCATTGGGCTCGATAGGAAGCTTGGTTTAGAGGTTATGGAGCCTGAAAGGGTTCTTTCGAGGATAGAGGCTGACTTGGTAGTCCATGCAACGGCATCGTATTTGAGGATTACATACCCCCAACTAAGGGCTTGTATAGAGTCTGGGCTGAACATCGTTTCGACTTGCGAAGAGCTAGCTTATCCATACTATAAGTATCCAGGGCTTTCTATGGAGCTTGATGGGCTTGCAAAGAAGCATTGTGTAACGGTCCTAGGTTCAGGAATTAACCCTGGCTATCTCATGGATACGCTTCCAATATTCATGACGGGATTATGCCAAAGCGTCCAAAGCATAAGGGTTGTTCGGATGATGGATTCATCCAAGCGAAGGATACCTTACCAGGCAAAGATAGGGACAGGTCTAAGTCCTGAGGAATTCCAAAGGCGAATAGAGGAAAAGGCGATCACAGGACATGTAGGTCTAGTGGAGTCTGTAGCCATGATAGCTGCGGCTTTGGGCTGGCGCCTGACGAACATTAGGGAACTGCCACCGGAGCCAATTATAGCCCATAGGGAAATCCCTACGCCCTATGTGGTCGTCAAACCTGGGCAGGTGGCAGGGCTGAAGAGTGTTGCCAAGGGATTTATGGATAATGAAGAGGTGATAACCCTCGAATTCATCTCGTATGCGGGAGCGGAAGAGGAATATGATGGAGTTTTCATAAAGGGAATCCAGAATGTTGAGATGAAGATCCTTGGAGGCGTTCATGGAGACCTAGGAACAGTAGGCGTCATTATAAATTCTATACCCAAGGTTCTCAATGCACCTCCAGGACTTTTAACCATGAAGGATCTTCCGATACCATCCGCTACGCCAAAGGACTTGCGCCTATGCCTCCGTGGGGACTGGGCAGAAGCCAAGGGAAGAGCATTCAAAGCTTAGGTTAGGGATTGACCCTGGCATCCCTTTCTTTCTATTGCTTCGAAGATAAGCCTAAATATGAGGGCCTTGGATATATGAGCTCGATGGTTAGGATGGCTTCGAAACCCTCAAAAATCGAAAAGATCGTATACTTCCATGAGCCTGGCCCTGCAAACACAGAAGAGGTCCTCAAAATCGTTAAAGAGGCTGCTGAAAGGCTCGGAATAAAGACCGTTGTCGTAGCCTCAACGACTGGCGAAACAGGGGTAAAGGCTGTCCAGTTCCTTAAGGGTTTGAAGGTCGTGGTTGTGACCCATGCCTTCGGCCTTCGAGGACCCAACATCCAAGAGATAAAGCCAGAGAATAGGGAAAAAATCCTCCAGAATGGAGGTCTCATCGTTACGGCTACTCATGTCTTCGGGGGTATAGGAAGGGCTGTAAGGGCAAGGTTCGACACAATCCAGGTCGATGAAATCGTGGCCAATGTCCTGAGGATCTTCGGAGAAGGAATGAAGGTCGCCTGTGAGATTACCCTCATGGCCGCCGATGCAGGACTCATAAGAACCGATGAAGAGATCATAGCTGTGGCGGGCTCCGGACGGGGATGCGATACAGCCATTGTCTTGCAGCCAGTTAATACCCATCGCTTTTTTGACTTAAAGGTGAAGGAAATTCTCTGTAAGCCAAGACTTTAATTCCCCATTTTTCTTCCTATTTTTGGCTTTAGTGTCTTCGATGGAAGGTAGCTTAACCATTGGGGGAAGCTAGGGCCATCATATCGATAGATTTCGAAGACGAAGATTGTCTTGAAGGAGCATTAAAGGCCCTTATGCCAGAAACCTTACGAGCCGTATCCTCAAGGTCGAACGTCAAGATATTTCTGGAAGGAAGGAGCCTTATCCTCGAGTTTTCTGCTAGGGATTCGACGGCCTTGAGAGCAGCGATGAACAGCTATCTGAGGTGGATCCTTACCATTAAGGAGCTCAGCCTCATCTTGAAGAGCTATTAGGCTGGGTTTTGTTTTTAAGAAGGTTCCTTAAAGAAAGGATTTCCCTTCAAATTCGACTCGATGCGATTCCCGTTTCCGTTTCCTCGTTTCCTTTTCTTTTCTCCTTCCATCTTCCTAACCGCTCAAAAGTTCCCAAAAAAATATTAAAGGCCGAGGTTTGAAGCCCTGATGCTTCATGCATATATGCGTGCATAAATACGCCAATCAGGCTTAGCTCTGAGACTTACTTCTCCCGCTTCTTCTTCCGTTTAAGGGACGCGAGGCCTAAGCCCTAACTCCTCCAAGAGCTTTTGAAGCCTCTTCCTTTGAGTTTCTGTTAAAGGAAGTTGAGGCGGCCTGTGGGCACCCCCTGCCAAGCCAAGCATCTCATTGGCTTCCTTTACCATAGAAATACTTCCAGCCTCTCCCCTAAGCCTTTGGAGGGGCTCAAGCCTTCGCTGAATCTCGTGCATAGTTTCCCAATCATTGCTTAACGAAGCTTCATAAACTCCAAGCTCAAGCTTCGGAACGAAGTTGATGAGACCGCATGTATAACCATCCATACCTTCCATAAACCAGATGTGGGTATCCCTCGTAACATGATCGACTCCACATATCAGACGAAGCCTTTCCCCCAAAAGCCTCTTCGTCCTTATGAGGCTTTTGAGATCCCCGGTTTCATCCTTTACGGCGATTACCCTTTCGAGGCTTGCAAGCCTGGCTGTAAATTCGGGCTTCCAACCTGGCGTGTTATAAACCCAAAGACCAATTTTCAAGGATTCTGTCAGGGCGCGGTAATGGAGGAAAATCCCCTCCTCTGAACCCGCTGGCGGAAATGCCAAGACGGCCTGGCATCCAACTTTCTCCGCATGGCGGGCGAGCTCTATGGCAAGCTTTGTGTTTCCAGGGACCCCTGGAGCCACGATAGCCTTATCCACGGCTTCTGAGGCTACGATTTCGACGATTCGCTTATGTTCCTCTGGAGTAAGGGAGAAGAGCTCCCCCGTGCCTCCGCATGGAACAAGATTTTTTACTCCGTTTTCTAGGAGGAACCTTACATTCTTCCGAAGCCCCTCTTCGTCAAGCTTCATCCAGTCCTTTTTATCGAAGGGGGTTATGAGGAAGGCGAAAACTCCTTTGAATCTATTTTTGAGGTCTTCCAATTCAGGGGGTAAGGTTTGGGACATCGAATAGGCCATTTGTACCCCTCAGATAGAACTACGATGGAGGCTTAAAAAGGGATTTCCAAGCCTAAGTCTACTCGCATCTCGTCAGCCGCCTCGCGATTTCCACGTACTCCCTTACACGCCTGATGGAAGCCTCCGGTGTTACAGGGCTTCCCAAGGATACAACAAACCTTCCAGATCTCCTTCAGACTTCGATCTGGCGCCTAAGCTCTGCCTCCAGTTCCTCCCTCGATGCCAAGGTAAGGAGGTTAATGGCATCTAGCTTTCCGAAGATGATGCCCTTCCCTTTACGATTCCATCTACCCATAGGATATCGATCTGGAAGCCCTCCTCGCTTTCCTCGAGGGAGATGGCATCGGGAACCGCCTCCACGATCCTTTCCAAGCGATCCCTAACGTCTCCGCAGAAGTAGTAGATGGACTTCATTCCAAGGCGCCGGGCCTCGGAGATTAGCCTTTTAACATAGGAAGGGCGAACCTCTCGAAGCGGGAAAGGGAAATTTCATCGGCTGAGCAGAGGCAATCCTTGATCCATACGCCTTCAACCGCGACAGTTTGGCGCTACTTGCGTTTGCGGAAGAACACCAAGTCCTCCTTTGGCATACGTACTCGAAGCCAGCCTCTATGAGTCCCTGGATCTCGGCCGGTGTCCTTGCCACTTTGCATATATACTTATCATCCCTCGCATTCTTAGTGAACTGGGCTATAGATCAATGTATTTTTCTATGGAATTCAAGGTTTTGGCTTCGAATCTCCTTCGTTTCCTTCGCCTTCCTCATCGCTTCCTAGAGGCTTCCATTCGGCTTTGTAGGCTTCCCTCCGAACCTTCCTTATCCTTGGATAGGCTCCTCCTTGTCTTTATAGAGGCCCCAACCTGAGATTTGATTCTATGGCTTCCATGCACCATACAAAAAAGAGCTAAAGGCTTGATGAGCGAAGGATATTGGATACTCTAAGCTATAAATGGTGGATCCCAGCAAAACCTCCAATTACTGAAGTCCAAGAAGGCTTATACCAGCAATAAGTTAACATCTTATAGGCGCGAAATTTAAGGAATGGAGGAAAGGAGGTTAGGTTAGGATTCCCTTGCTAACCCTTCATTACGATAAGGGCACTATCCTCATCTGGGGCGACCTAAGGATTCCCTATGCCAGCTGGGACCCTAGGGCGAAGGCCTTCAGAGCCATGGCCTTATACTATCGAGACATAACGGATTACCTGAATCGAAGCCGTATTCCCTATGTGGATAAAGTGATGGATCCGCCACCAATCCCGGAACTCACATGCCACCTGAGGCTAAGGGACTACCAGCTCAAAGCCTTAGAGGCCTGGCATAGAAGCGGAAGGAGGGGAACGATAGTCCTTCCTACAGGAGCAGGCAAGACTGTGATAGCTATAAAGGCGATATCGGACCTACGATGCCCCGCCATTGTCATTGTGCCTACGCTAGACTTGGTAGAGCAATGGAGGGCTAGGCTGAGTGAAGAGTTTGGCTTGGAAATAGGCGTCTATGGAGGGGGCCAGAATATCCTTCGTCCCCTGACAGTTTCAACCTACGATTCCGCCTATCTAAGGGTCGAGGAGCTTGGAAACCGTTTTCCATTCTTAATCTTCGATGAAGTCCATCACCTTCCAGCTCCTGGCTACAGCCAGATCGCTGAGATGTTCGCCTCACCCTATAGAATGGGTCTTACAGCCACCTACGAGCGGGAGGATGGGCTTCATAAGGAGCTTCCCCGTCTAGTCGGAGGCAAGATCTACGAGCTATCAGTCGAAGCCTTGGCTGGAAGGCACCTTTCCCCTTATACGCTCCATAAGATCTTCGTGGACCTTATGCCCGAGGAGCAGGTCGAGTACGAGAAGCACTATTCGGTCTTCAGAGATTATCTTAGGAGTAGGAACATCATCCTTAGAAGCCCTGAGGATTTTCAAAAATTCATCATCCGAACGGGAAGGGATAGGGAAGCCAGGGAAGCCCTATTGGCAAGGAACAAAGCCTTAGAAATCGCCCTCAACAGCCAAGCAAAGATCGAAACCTTGAGGAAGATCCTCGATGAGAATCCTCAGGATCGAATCCTTATCTTTACCCAACACAACCAGCTCGTGTATAGGATAAGCAGGGAGTTCCTCATCCCAGCTATTACTCATAAAACCCCGAAGGATGAGAGGATGGAAGCCCTTAAGGGCTTCAAGGAAGGTAAGTATCGAGTCCTCGTTACTTCGAAGGTTCTGGACGAGGGAGTGGATGTTCCTGATGCCTCGCTAGCCATTATCCTCAGCGGAACAGGTAGCACGAGGGAATTCATCCAGCGCCTCGGAAGGGTTTTGAGGAAAAGGACGGGCAAGAAGGCTAGGCTCATCGAGATCGTATCGAGGGAAACAGTTGAAACAAGGATAAGTTGGAGGAGAAG
>JAGTQN010000032.1:10826-14864 GCA_018396395.1 Candidatus Bathyarchaeota archaeon
AAGGAGAAGGGGGAGGAGAAGGAGGGGAAGGGATAGAAGGGAGGGAGGCTTTGAAGCGGAAGCTGAGGCTGAGGATGGGACTGAGATCCAATTCAGTGACGATGCAGTAAAAACATGAAAAAGGAAAAAAGGAAATAGGAAGAAGATTGAATTAATTCATCGCCTTGTAATGCCCTTTAGCCGATCATCGTAATGAATCGTCTCAGAAGATAGAATAGGGCAAGATAGGATAAATCGTGGGTTTCCATGCTTCCCCTAAACCTCCTCATAGCCAGAATGAGAAAAGGGTTCGTTAAGCCCGTCTATGCAAGCCTTGATGAGGCTAACCTAGAGGTCGCCCGCCTCCTCATCGAGCTTTTCAAGGCGAGTATCGGAAAAAAGAAGGGGGAGATCCTCGAGGAAGTCAGGAGTTATGAAGGGCTGGGCTTCGACTACCGATTCATAAGAGGCCTATCGACCCTTCTCGAGCGGAGGTGTATCTTCGAAGCCAAGGGCACCTTGGATCCAGGGATGGTTAGGAGGCTCCTCTTCCAAGAATCCTCCAGGCTTGGGATCGCCCTCACAAAGGAGCGAAGGCTCCAAGCTTTAGACTCCGTTTCGAAGAACCTTGGCGTCCAGCCCGAGGAGATCGAAGAGTCCCTATGGGGCGACTTGGAGGAGGAGCTCATACTAAAGGAATTCAGGCCCCTAGAGCCCATAGCTCTCATAAAGTACTACAACCTTTGCCTCACCCAGACCCTCCTCTTAAGGTCGACCTTCCTCGAATTCACAGTAAGGAGGAATTGGAAGTTCGTTTTCAGGAGGATAAAGCATCTGGGACTTATGTACTCAGCCGAGGCGAGGCCTGAGGGTTTCTATGTGATCGTTGATGGGCCCCTTTCCCTCTTCAAGCTCACGGAGAGGTATGGATCATCCATAGCCAAGCTTTTACCCTCCATTGTAGAGGCTGGAGGCTGGAGGATAAGGGCCAACGTCGTCGGCGGAAGGGAGGGTAGGAGGAGGGTCCTTCAGCTAGAGCTTAGGGAGGAAGAGGTCGGAAGCCTTTTAGAGGATCTTCCGGAAGAACGGGAAGCCATGGGCTGGAGACCCTTCGACAGTTTTGTCGAGGAGGAATTTGCCAGAAGCTTCGAATCGGCAGGGTTGGGATGGAGACTAGTAAGGGAACCGGAGCCCCTCATAGCAGGAAGCCATGTTATGATACCCGACTTCAGCTTCGAGAGGGATGGCTTGAAGGTTTACATGGAGGTCGTAGGCTTCTGGACGCCCGAGTACCTGGAGCGGAAGCTATCGAAGCTCAGGCAACTTCCCAAAGTAGATATGATTGTTGCAGTCGATCGGAGGCTTGGATGCTCGAAGCTCGAATCTAAGCCCTTAAAGGCTAGGGTCCTCTTTTATGAAGAAAGGATTCCCCTAAAGCCCATTATAGAACATTTGAGGGACCTTGAGGAGAAGATTGTCGCAGAACAGGTTAAAGGTTTAGGGGAGCGTGAGATCGAGAGTGAGATCGAAACTGAGGTTAAGGGAGCCTTCGTTGAGTTGGATGGGCTTTCTAGGAGGCTGGGAGTTTCGGAGGAGGCTCTCAGAAAAATCCTTCAGAGGCGAATGCCCAGGGGCTATAGACTCATAGGAAAGGAGCTTGTAAAGGAAGAAAAGCTTAAAGAAATTGCCCTTAGGCTTGGGGGGCTTAAGGAAAGGAGGCTGAAGGAAGTCATCCGTCTCATCGAGGAGGAAGGCTTTCGAAGTCCCTATGATCTCCTCGAAGTCCTTGGATATGGCATCCGATGGCAGGGACTGGATGTAGAGAAGGCGATGGTCTTCAAGAGGGAAGAAGGGCTCAGGGATAGGGCAGAGGAGGGGAAAAGGGAAGGGGCGGACGAAGGATAGGCCCCTTAGCAAAGAGTGGAAAAATTTATCTTTTATCTCATTTTAGCTAACATAGCTTATCCTCATCTTTTAGCTTATCCTTATTCTATCCTATCCCATTCTATTGTACCCATCCTTCTACCATATGCCGCTCCATAACCTTTTCATGGACATCTCCAATTTAGGCGTCAACCTTATTTTGAGGGATCCTTAACAATCCGAGGGGGTGTTGAAGTTGAAGAACAGGTTGAAGGAAATCCTTAGATCTGGAAAGGTAGCCCTAGGAATTACTGTAACCATAGGGCATCCCGATATCACGGAAGTCCTCGGAAAGCTGGGCTTCGATTATATAAACATCGATGCCCAGCATACGCCCATAAGCATGGAGACGATCCAGATCATGCTTCAGGCCATGAGCTACTCCGAAACAACTCCTATCGTACGGGTTCCATGGAACGAGTTCGCTGTAATCAACAGGGCTCTGGATGTGGGGGCCCATGGTATCATCATTCCTTACGTGAACACGAAGGAGGATGTGAAGAGGGCGATTCAATATGCAACCTATCCGCCCAAGGGAATAAGAAGCTACGGTCCCAGAAGGGCTGCCCTGAGGGATCCGGATTACGTAGCTACTGCGGATGAGGAGATCCTCATCCTTCCTCAGATAGAGACGAAGGAAGCCCTTGAGAACATCGAGGATATCCTTTCGGTCGATGGAATCGAAGCCTTCTTCGTAGGACCCTACGACCTTTCCAGATCCTTGGGAGTTTTCACCCAGTTTAGAAGTCCTGTTTTCGAGAAGGCTATTGAGCGGATCCTCGAAGCCTCCGAGAAAACCGGGACGGCACCAGGGATGCTGGCGCCCATGGAGGAGCCTGCGAAGACCATAGAGAGGGGCTTTAAGCTCGTCAACATAGGCTTGGATGTGGGATTCTTAACCTCCGGAGCCACTTCAGCCCTCCAAAGGGCAAGGGCTGCCAAGGTTCCAACTTAAAGTTTGTAAGATTAGAGCTTAAGCAAAAAGACCCTTATCGCAGGTAAGGGATTACCACCATTCCCGATCCTAGGGAATATTCTTTAGATTTTATTTTTGGCCTAATTGCCCCGCGTTTTTTCTTTGCGGCTCTTAGGGCCCAGATCAAGGCCAGGCAAATCCTTGCGCTTAGCATGAGCTGGACGAGGAGAGGAGCAGCCTTACGTTCGCTATTTCCTGAGTATTATGATATTCTCCCTACTTATTGTCTCTACCTTTTGACCCGGGATATTCGTTGGACTGCTTTTCCAAGGTATCCTTTTAGAAGGTATTCTTCTGTGAATTATTCCTATACGTTCAAATCCAATTGATTTACCTAGCTCTGTTATGATCTCGTCTGTGGGAATTTTTACCTTGTTGACAGTACGATTTCCTAATACAAAGCAAGCATGTCCTTTTGGCAAAAGTACCCTGTATAATTTCCGAAGACACTCATTAAGATCAACAAAGAAGCTATTAACTTCTCTTGCTCGACTTTTATTACGGATTTTAATCAATGTTTCGTTCAGAGTCTTTGAGTTTATATCCATGTTCTTCTGTTGGCCTCCTAAACTTTTCTTATCTATCTCCAGCGTTTTACCTTTGTCATATCCCAACCAAATTAATGAATATCGAGAAAACTGACCATATGCAACAGTAGTATGACTGTCGCCATACGGCGGAGAGGTGACAATTAGGTTCACTGATTCTTCAGCTAACTTTTTCCTTCCATCTTCTGGGAACTCTTCGGTAAAGAGCTTACTAGCATTGGCTTCAAAAATTTCCGACTTTGCTTTTAGCTTATTCTTACTAACAAATTCAAAAAATTCACCCATCTTTGATATAGAATCATTAACCCTTTTTTCAAAAACTCCAAACACATCAGGTCTAAACCTTTTCCATTCTTCCTCTGGCATTCTATAAAGCTTAAACTCCCCTTTTCTGGTTCTGCTAACCAGTCTTACGGTGCTTGAAAAACAAACATAGAAAAATTCACGAATCTTACTATCCTTTATATCATCAAGATGTCTTTTTATTAAAGCGAGTTCTTCAATCATATATGGCTTAAACCAGTAAGAGATATTGATTTCCGAAAAATCCGGGATCTCCACTTTAAGCTGTTTAAAACGTAGAAGCCCTAAATCTCTTCCAAGATCTCGCCT
>JAGTQN010000034.1 GCA_018396395.1 Candidatus Bathyarchaeota archaeon
AAGCCCTGGCAGATGTCTTAAGAGACAAAAATGCCCTTATCATAGCATCGACAGACCTTACCCATTATGAAACCCAGAAGTCAGCCCAGAAGAAGGATGGGTTTATCATAGAAGCCATAAAAGCCCTTGACGAAACCCTCCTTTTCGAAGTCATCGAACGATATGGTATAACCATGTGCGGTCCTGCTCCTGTGGCTGCTGCCATAACGGCATCGAAGTCCCTAGGGGCAAAGGGGGCAAACATTCTTAGCTACAGGACAAGCGGCGATGTGACTGGGGACTACTCCAGCGTCGTGGGCTACCTTGCCGCAGAATTGAGACGCTAGTAAGAAAAGCATAAAGAGCCTTAGGATTAAGGTTAGCTATGGCCAAAGGCTCCTTCGAAGCATCAGCTCCAGGAAAGGTCATTCTTCTAGGAGAGCACTTCGTTGTTTTTGGAAAGCCAGCTTTGGTCATGGCTTTGGATAGGCGAGCTAGGGTCAGAGTTAAGTTACTAGAGCTTCAGGCTGATAACATCAAGGTACATTCCCTAAACATCCCTAATGCCAGCCCAGCGGAACTCCAGCCTATAAAGGAAGCGGCTATAAAGGCCATGGAATTCTTAGGTCTGAGGAAGGGCTTGGAAATAACGGTGAATTCCGACATTCCCATTTCCGCGGGGCTTGGCTCCTCCGCGGCGGTTTCTGTGGCAACGATAGCTGCCGTAGGAGGGCTCTTCGGAGTAAGATTTACAAAGGAAGACCTATGTCGTCTGGCTCTGGAGGCCGAAAGACTAGTCCATAAGAATCCTTCGGGCATCGATCCGACCATCGCTACTTATGGAGGAATCCTTCTTTTCGAAAAGGGCAAACCTCCAGAACCTGTGAAATTAGACCTAGATTTTCAACTCATCATAGGAAATACAGGTATTGCCAGGTCAACGGGGGAAATGGTCGCCAAAGTAGGGCTCCTCCAGCTTTACTATCCGGAAATCTTTGAATCCCTCCTTGAGGGGGCCCATAGGCTCGTCTTGGAAGCCCTAGAAGCCCTTAGGGCTTCGGATCTCGAAGGTCTTGGAAGACTTTTTAACGTAAATCATGGTCTCCTATCGGCCATAGGAGTTTCGGACATCTCTTTGGAGAGGCTCGTTTATGCTGCTAGGGCTGCTGGCGCCTTTGGAGCGAAGCTCACAGGTGGTGGAGGGGGCGGCTGTATGATCGCCTTGGCTGAGGCGGGGCGTTTAGATCAAGTCGTCCAAGCCATTAGGAAAGCAGGAGGGGAAGCCTTCATTGCGGCTCCATCCGAGAGGGGCGTGATGCTTGAGGCCTGAAAATCCAAGAATCGGAGAAAAGGCTACGGTCATAAAGCTTGGGGGTAGCGTAGTCACTAAGAAGGCCCAGTTTGCAGGACCCAAACCAAATTTCCTAGCCATCAGGAGATTGGCTGATGAAATTATAAGGGCAAAGGTTTTTCCCCTGGTCGTCGTCCATGGAGCTGGAAGTTTCGGTCATCAGCTAGCCTTCAAACATCGTTTGATGGAGGGCTTCCAGGAGCCTTCCCAGCTTATAGGGCTTGCCGAAACCCATAGATCAGTCATGGAGCTCAACAACCTCGTAGTAAGGGAATTGATCCTCAAAGGCATGGCGGCCTTTTCGATGCCACCTTCCTCCTTAGCCCTTACAAGGAAAGGCCGCATTGCCCATTTTTCCTTAGAACCGATAAAGATGGCCCTTAACCTAGGCATTACTCCCGTGTTATTCGGAGATGTAGTCTATGACGAAATCTCAGGTTTTAGCATTTTATCGGGCGATCAACTCATGGTCAAGCTAGCCCTAGAGCTTAAGGCTTCAAGGATCATCGTAGGAGTCGATGTGGACGGGCTCTACACAGCCGATCCAAGGCTCAATCCCCAAGCCCAGCTTATACGAAAGGCAACTGCAGAGGAGCTTAGGTCCTTCCTATTAAAAACTTCAATCTCAACCCCTAACAGGAGCTTCCCCATGGATGTCACGGGGGGAATGTTAGGAAAACTTCAGGAAGTCCTTAAAGCCCTTGAGGAAGGGATCGAAGTCAAGCTTGTAAATGCCCTTAAGCCAAATCGCGTATATAGGGCCCTTATGGGAGAGGAAGGTCTTGGTACAAACCTTCTACCGGGCGGCTAGGGATATGGGCTTTCGAAGCACTGAGGAGAGGAAGGTTCACCATCTTCGTATAAGCCTTGAGGAGGATGTGGAATCCAAGGCTTCGACAGGCTTTGAGGATGTTCACCTTATCCATAGATGCCTTCCGGAAATCGATCCAGAGGAGATAGATCTCAAAGTCGAATTCTTAGGACATACATTCAAGGCTCCCCTTTTCATTTCAGCCATGACTGGCGGGGCGCCTGAAGCGAAGATGATAAACGCCAATTTAGCTGAGGCAGCTGAAACCTTAGGCCTTGGCATGTGTGTGGGAAGCCAGAGGGCAGCCCTCGAGAACTCGGGCTTGGAGGATACCTTCTCAATCGTGAGGGAAAGGGCTCCGAAGGCCTTTATTTCCGCCAACATAGGCTTCATGGAGCTTCCAAGACTAGATGAAAAGAATATTGAGCTTCTCATCAAGATGGTGGAAGCTGATGCCCTTACGATCCACCTAAACGCCCTTCAGGAGATGCTCCAGTACGATGCTAAGCCCAGCTTTAAGTCCCTGAAAAGCAGCTTAGAATCCCTTGTAAGGAGCTTAGATATTCCCGTTATCGTAAAGGAAACGGGTTGCGGCATATCCTCAGAGGACGCTGCTTTCTTTGAGGAAATCGGAGTTAAAGCTTTGGAGATTGCCGGCCTTGGCGGAACGAGCTGGTCAGCCGTTGAGTACCATCGTAACCTGAGGATGGGAAAGATGGATTTGGCGAAAGTGGCCAAGACCTTCTGGGACTGGGGAATACCTACTGTCGCTGCTATTTTGGAAGCCAGGAGTGGATCAAGGCTTCCGATTATTGCCTCGGGGGGAATTCGAACTGGGCTGGATGTTCTAAAGGCTTTGGTCCTAGGCGCAAGGCTGGGAGGCTTAGCTCTTCCACTCCTGAGGCCAGCTATTGAAGGGCCTGATAGGCTATCAAGCTTCCTAAAGAATATAATAGAAGAGATTAAGATTGGCTTAATCCTTATAGGGGCTAAAAAAGTAGAGGAAGCTTCTGAAAAGCCCTTTATTCTGACTGGTTTGATGGCTGAGTGGAAAAGGCAAAGGGACTTGATAGGAAGGAAGAGAATATCCCCTGGAACCTTAACATCGGTTATCAAGGAGGAAAGTTTAGATCAGTGAGTTGATTTCCATGACTAAGAAAGGACTTTTGGAAGAGCTAAGGACCGTCGCCGAGTCTGTGAATGCCTTCATCGAAGCCCATGTAGGACTTCCTGGGGAACCCGAGGTCCTTCGTGAATCGAGCCTTCATGCCTTCAAGTCTGGTGGAAAGAGGTGGCGTCCCTTCGTTGTTCTTAAGGCATGCGAGCTTTTAGGCGGAGATCCTAGAAGGGCTCCACCAGTCGCGGCAGCTGTTGAAATCCTCCACAACTTCACCCTCATCCACGACGATATCATGGACAGGGATGAATTCCGAAGGGGCCTACCGACGGTCCATGTCCTTTGGGGAATCCCTCAAGCCATCCTTACTGGAGATAAGCTCTTTGCAAAGGTCTTCAAGGTCCTCACGGATGCGGGAAAGGCATCAGCCATTCCCTCTGAAACCATCTTAAAGATTGTCGATAGTCTAGCCCAAGCCGCCTTGGATATCTGCATCGGGCAAACGATGGACATGCTCTTCGGTGGCCGTTTTGAGGTTTCTGAGGAGGAATACCTTTCTATGATAAGGGGAAAAACAGCTGCCCTTGCTAAGGCTTCCGCTGAGGTTGGAGCCCTTGTTGGTGGAGGCTCATCTTCGGAGGTCCAATGCCTTGCTAAGTTCGGGGAGGAGGCTGGAATGGCTTTTCAGATCGTAGATGACATTTTGGGCTTAACAGCCAATGAGAAGGAGCTTGGTAAGCCTGTAGGAAGCGATATCAGGGAAGGAAAGAAGACCCTCATCATCATCCATGCATTTTCCAAGGCTTCCCCCCTTCAGAAGGCGAGGATTACGCGAATCCTAGGAAACAGAAGGGCAACAACAGAGGAAATTCGCCAAATCATCGAGGAACTGAGGGCTTTAGGCTCCATAGAATACGCGTATCGAAGGTCCATAGAATACTCGGAGAGGGCTAAGGGTTATCTAAAGAGTTTTCCAGATAAGCCTGCCAAAGATTTTCTCATGGAACTTACGGATTTCTTCGTGAAAAGGAATTACTAGATGATGGCTTTATAAAAAGAAAAAGAAAAGAAAAAGAAAAGAAAAAAGATAGGTTCTTAGCTTAGCCATTCCATAGTGGGAAAGCTATGGAATTCAAAGATCCTCAGGAGCCTTCGCATCTTCCTTCCATAACAGAGGATATGTCGGAACTTCTAAGGAAATATGCCCTCCAGAATGCCGTAAGGCATGGAGGAAGGGCTCAGCCAGGACCTGTTTTAGGGAAGGCCTTGGCCGAAAGACCTGACCTAAAGTCCCTGGCAAGGGATCTTGCGAAGGCTGCCGCCATAATCGTCTCGGAAGTCAATAAGATGAGTATCCAAGAGCAGAAAAGGCTCATCGAAGAACATTGGCCTGAGCTCTTGGAAGAGCAGACTAAGCTTGAAGAGAAGGCTTTGCCCCCCCTTCCCAATGTCCATCAATATGAACGGATCGTCACGAGGTATGCACCCAACCCTGACTTTGTCCTCCATTTCGGTCAGGCTAGGGCAATCTATCTAAGCCACGACTACGCTAGGATGTATAAGGGAAAATTCATCCTCAGATTCGAAGATACGGACCCTAGGTTGAAGAGGCCAAGGCTCGAGTACTATGATGCCATAAGGGAAGACCTTCTATGGCTTGGATGTCGGTGGGATGAAGAGTACCTTCAAAGCGCCCGTATGCCAATATACTACGAATATGCAGCGCGCCTCCTTAAGGATTCAAACGCCTATATCTGCATCTGCAAGAGTGAAAACTTCAGGGCCATGCTCTGGCATGGCGAAGCATGCCCATGTAGAAATCTTCCTCCAGAGGATCAAATGGATCGATGGGAAAAAATGCTTGATGGAAGATATAGGGAAGGGGCCGCCGTCCTTCGCATAAAGACAGATTTGAGGCATCCTAATCCATCGATTCGAGACTGGGTAGCCTTCAGGATTATAGATACGAAAAAATATCCCCATCCCTTGGTTGGGGATCGTTATAGGGTTTGGCCTACCTACAACTTCGCAGCAGGCATCGACGATCACTTAATGGGCATATCCCACATCATAAGAGGCAAGGAGTTCATTCCAAGCGTCTTTCGCCAGAGCTATCTTTACCATCACTTGGGCTGGAAGTATCCTGATTGTATCCACTATGGAAAGTGGAAAATTCTCCATGGAGGAATCATGTCCAAGTCCCGCTTCTTAAAGGGTCTAAAGGAAGGGCTCTACGAGGGTATCGACGATCCGAGGCTCGCAACCCTCGCAGCCCTTAGGCGGAGGGGAATTCAGCCTGAGGCTATTCATAAAATGATCATCAACGTAGGCATTAAGCCTGTCGATGTTTCCCTTAGTTGGGAGAACCTCTATGCCATCAACAGGAAGCTTGTCGATCCGATAGCCAACAGATACTTCTTCGTAGACGATCCCATACCTTTGAAGGTTCGAAAAGTTGATAGGGCATACATAGCCCGCCCATCCTTGCATCCGAGCTTTATCGAGCGTGGTCGAAGGGTTATTTCCGTACAACCTGAAAATGGCATTGTGAAGCTTTTCATCTCGAAAAGAGATGGAAAGAACCTCAAACCCGGTAAGCTCGTAAGGCTTATGGAGCTCTTCAACATCCTTCCGACGAGGATAGGTGAAGAGGCCATAGAATCGGAGTTCCATAGCGAAGATCTATTGGAAGCCAGAAAGGTCGGAGCACCGCTCATACATTGGATCCCGGCTAGCGAAGGTATTGAAACAACAGTTCTCATGCCCGATGGATCGAGGGTGAAGGGCCTCTCTGAGGAATCATGCAAAGACTTAAAAGTCGGTCAAATCGTCCAATTTGAGCGCTTCGGCTTCGTGAGGATCGAATCCTTAGCCGAGGATATTAGGGCCTGCTACACCCATTCCTAAGCGTCACGACCTTGTACATGGCTTAAGGGCATGAAAGGAATAAGATTTCTTTGATGCTAAGGAAATCGAGAATTGCCCAAAGGTCAAAGCCTTAGAATCGTTATAAGGGACTTAAAAAGCTCTTTAAAGGAAATCATACTAGATATTTGATCGATCAGAAAGGCCTCCCGATTCTAGTCTCCTCTAGGCAACATACAAATTACAAGTTTTATGCCAAGACAATGGCATCGAAAGGCTGGTGGGCATAAACCTCTATTACTTTTTTGAGAGCCACCATTTCAAATATTCCTTTCGCTCTCTACGCCTTCTTTCTTCCTCACTTTCCTTGAGCCTAGTCTCCTCCTGAATTCTTATGAGCTCATCAAAATTAAGGGTTAGTCCACAGCTCATACAGGTGTAGAGTTTATGCCCGGGATCGTAGCGTAACTCCCCTCCACACTCAGGACAATATTTAGGCATGCTCACCAATTATACACCAAAGCCCCTATTTATCTTTGCTTGTCCTTTCTAAGATCCTTCCCTCTGTTCAAATTCCAAATTTAATGCCTCAAATATTGCCTATGGGCATGCTTCCAGTAAGTGCTTCTGTAGCTCATCTTTTTTCAATTCTATTCCTATTCCAGGCCTAGATGGGATTTTAAGGTAGCCCCTTTCCAAGGGAAGGGGAGGATCTATAATGGCATCCCTCCATGCCACATCACCCATCTGAAATTCGAGGATCAGGAAATTGGGCGTACAGGCGGAGACTTGGAGGCTAGCCATGGTTGCTACAGGACTTACCATGTTGTGGGGAGCGAAGGCTACATAATAAGTCTCGGCTATGGCGGCAATCTTTTTAGTCTCGAGGATCCCACCAGCCCTAGCTACATCTGGCATGATGATGTCCGCCGCCTGCCTTTCAAGAAGCTCCCGAAACTCATACCGGGTACTTAGAAGCTCCCCAGTACAGACGGGTGTAGATAAAGCCTCGCTTACCTTGGCCATGGCCTTATGGTTTCCCGAAGGTACAGGGTCCTCGATCCACATCAATCCTAAGTCTTCAAGGCGTTTTCCTAACTCCACAGCCGTACTTACGTTAAAGATTCCATGGCAATCTATTGCCAAGTCCACATCTTCCCCTAAGGCCTCCCTCAGTGCCTTTACCATAGAGACGATGCGATTCATGTCCTTGGATTTTATGCTTCGACTCAGAAAACGTTCCGAAGGAATGGCATCGTCCACATCCATCTTCAAAGCCGTGAAGCCCTCCTCAACAGCGGAAAGGGCTTTAGCCGTATACTCAGCCTCCACAAAGGAGGCTCCCCTGAAGAAACCATCGGCATAGACCCTCAGCCTTTCATGGCAGCACCCTCCCAAAAGCTTGTAAACTGGCTGGCCCAATGCCTTTCCCAAGATATCCCATAGGGCTATTTCTATGGCGCTAATTGTAGGCGGAGGAATCCCTGCTCTATAAAGGCTTTCCCAGATGGCCTCTATGTTAAAAGGATCCTCGCCTATTAGACGCCTCCCTATGGTTTCTAACGATTCTAATAGCCCCCCACTTTTATAAGGAAGCCCCTCCCCGATACCTGAAATTCCCTCATCAGTTTGAAGCTCTACTATGATCCATGGAAAGCTTGGCCAGTGTCTTCCCTTCACAGCATAGGTTTTTAATCCAGCGATCCTCATGGCAATCCCTGTCCCATGACTTTCATTGCATTCAAAAAAATTTAAATTCCTCTCAATCGAAAGTCTATTGCCGATTTCAAAGACTTTCCATTTGGGGGTTAATTTGCAACCTCAATACTGCTCGCCCCAATGCCAGTTCTTCAGGTGCAATCAAAGGGCCTTAGTGCGCAAGGAAAACATGGTTTGGTGTAGCTTCGCTAATGATCTATGCCAGAGCTATAAGTGCAACTACGCCCAATGCCTTAGGGGAAGGCTCCTCGTCAATGGGCTATGCGGTATGACCATAAAGAGACAGACTACCGAGGAGCCCCTAATAGAGAATGAGCAACCAAAGGTATTAAAGGTCAGGAGCAAACTCATTCGCAAGCTCGGGGAGCGGGAGATCTTCTAAACTAAGACGAAGTCGCCAATGAACGATGAATCTTAAAATCCATCGAATCGAAAGATCTGAATTTCCTTAGCTTTTTTCCGTTAAGTCCAATGATGAATCGAAGGAATGGCAGGCCCAAGCCATACGTTATTGAGCTTCATGCATCCGGATTATGACATTAGTCTTTAATCTTGATCCATTCATTACATTTCGGAAAATATAAAGTAAAGAATCCGAGGTTCAGCGATGCTAGCCCGATTCGAAGGAAGGTCCAAGACCTTTCATAGGGGGACAAGGCTTGTCTGAGCGTGTGGCTTTAGGGGTTATTAAGGGTCCCTGTACAGTTGGTGAATTTAAAGTCGAGGTCCTTGGGGAAAGCCTAGGCTTTAACGATTATGCTGAGCTAGAGCATGAGGGAGATCGCTACCTTTGTATGGTGAAGGGAATTGAGAGGTTCGGAACTGGTCTTTTGGCTAGTTGCATCGTTGTTGGTCGGTTACCTAGAACCCCCTTCCGAGAAGGCTCGATCCTTTACAGGGCCAAGGAAGAAACTGTCAGGCAGGCCCTTGAACTCACAGCCACAGAGAAGGATGGGCTTTATATAGGAAGGCTCAAAGGACTAGGCTTCAGGGTATGGCTTCCAGTAAAGAAAATGGGAAGGGTCTTCATCGTTGGAAAACCGGGTTCTGGAAAATCCTATACGGTCGGGGTCCTAATCGAAGAACTCCTCAAGAAAAATGTGCCAGTAGTTGTCATCGATCCCCATGGCGAGTATTCCAGCCTCAAGGTCGAAGGCGATCCAGTTCGGGATGATCCTGACGTAACGATAAGGTCTTACTTGGATCAAGTTCTCGAGTTCGGAGAAACTTCCATGAACCCTGGAGCCGATTTAGGGCTGGAAGCCTTAAAGGTCGCTGGAGCCGAGGATCTCGTCGTCCAGGGCCAGTGTACGATCGTGAATCTTCGAGGCCTTGGGGACGAGGAGCAGCTGAGCATAGTCGCAGAGACCCTAAACAAGCTCTTCCAAGCCTCTGTATTAGGGCACGTTCGTCCCTTCTACTGCGTCTTGGATGAAGCCCACAGGTTTGCTGGAAAGGAAAAAAGCGAGAGCATGGCTTTGGTAAAGCGCTTCGCCCAAGAGGGGCGAAAGTTTGGAGCGAATCTCATTGTTGTTACACAGCGTCCCCAACTTTTGGACACAACCGTCAGGGGGCTTGTTGGGACTTGGATCATCCATCGCCTTACAGATCCGAACGATGTGAAGATCGTTCTTGAAAGTGGAGGTTTGGACCATAGCTGGGAGAGGGATATTGCATGGCTAGATAAGGGCGAAGCGATTATAACGGGCGAGCTTGTCGAACGATTGCCAGTCATTGTGAAGGTAAGGCATAGGGAAACGAAGCATGGAGCCCCAGGCTTCAACCCTTTGGACTTTGTGAAGGCCGAGGTACGAGAAAAAACCCTCCAGCGCATCTTCGAAACAAGAAGCCGCCTTAGGATAAAAGGTGCCGAGCTTTCCGAGGAACAGCCTATACTAGCTCCAGGGCTCCCCCAATGCTTCCTTTCCATAAAGTTCAAGGAGGAGGATATCCAAAGGCTTATCGATCGCGCCCTTCCCTTAGCTAAGGCTTGGATAAGCAACGTTCAACTCGAGTATACTCCCCTTCTCCAGTACATGGTTGAGGCAAAGGTTCAACGCCAGAACCCCCCTGTGGAGTTCAAGGATTCTCTTAGGGGCTTCGCATCCCTCTTGACGGATTCAGGAAAGATCGATTGGAAGAGAAGCCTAAAAGGATGCTTGGATACTTCCGGCATTGAGGATATCATCCCCCAAACAAAGCCTCCAGCCGCTGGAAGGTTTGCGAGGATAACCATTCCCCTATCCCAGCAGTCTGAAGTTGAGGATCTTATGAAGGGCTTGAAGGCCTATGCAGCCCTTAAGATGACGAAGGTTGTCCATCATCACAGTTCCCTTGGTAAAGCGGCTGTGGGCATTGATGTGGAAGACTTCCGTTTGGAATGCTCAAGAATGGTAGATGGGCTTCTACAGAAAAGCTATGCTGAGATTGAGGAGAAGTTCCAGGCTGAAGCCATGGCCATCGATGAAAGGATAAGGGCTTTGGACGACGATACGAAGGCTCTCATGAAGGGACTAAGGGACCTTAACCTTGAGATCGAAAGACTCAAGGATGAAGTCGAGAAGGCAAGGAAGGAGAAGAAGTCCGTTAAGAGGTTAAGGATGAGCCTAGAAGCCAAGGAGCGTAGGGCCCTCGTCCTTAAAAGGAAATTGGAGGCACATAACCATCAGAGGCTGAAGTACTCCAAAGCTAAGGATGCCCTTGCGGAGCGGAAGGGTAAGGCCCTAAAGGCCCTAAGGGACAAGTATGCCAGTCTTATGGATGGAAAGATACAATCCCAAGTCCTTCAGCCCGATATCAAAGAGCTTAGCATCCCCATTTTTCAAGTGGTTTGGCTCCCGGTCTTCAGGGCCCAGCTCAACATATCATCGAATGGCATTGAAAAGTCCATGCGAATTTCTTGGAACGGAATAAATGCCAGAGGGGAATTTGGAGCCTGTACAGTCTGCCATGAGGAAATAACGAATATAGGTCCTATATGGATGTGCCAAATCTGTCTCTCTCTCCTTTGCGGAGAGCATGGGTCCGTTTGTACTGAGTGCCAGAGGACCCTATGTCCCCAGCATGTATGGTTTTGCACATCCTGCGGAAGGCCCTTTTGTACCCTCGAAGAACAAAGGAGCTGCCAAGTCTGCGCCTCCCAATTATGCAAAAACTGCTCAGGGTTTTGCCTTCGATGCGGTTCAGGAACGATATATTGTAAAGATCATCTCAAGACATGCGACCTTTGCAGGGAAAGATTCTGTGAAAGGCATTGGAAGGAGCATACGCTCAGATGCCAGGCTTGCGGTGCAAGGACCTGCGAATCGAAGACCGAAAGATGCTCGGTATGTGGAAGCTTTCTTTGTGAGGCTTGCATCATGCATTGCGGAAAATGTATGAAGTCTCTTTGTCCCCAACATACTTGGACGTGTGAAGTATGCGGTCAGAAGCTTTGTTACAATGAGCCAAGGCAGAGCTGTTCCGTATGCGGAAGGCTCCTATGCGAGAAGGATGCCTTCAAGTGTAAGGCATGTGGAAGCATCGTCTGCGAGAAAGACTTGGAAAGATGCCCGAATTGCGGTAACACTATTTGTCCAAATTGCCTCGTAACATATAGGAGAATCCTTATCAAACGAAAACGCTGTAGGCTTTGTTCATCCCAGTAGAAATTAGGGAAGGAAAGCCTATACTGTATTTTCGGAATTTCACCAAAGAGGCAAGGAAAAACGATAAAGGAAAGATAATATCCAGGAAGATAAAGAAAGAAGCTCGAAAAAGGTCCGTTTAACTTGACCGAAAAAATTGAAATTGAAGTCAAGAATGAGAATGATAGCATAATAGCCGAAGGGGATGACGTCATACTTTATCTTGATCATCGAAGGACATACCTTGTTAAAGCGAAGGCTGGAAGGGATTTTCATACCCATAGGGGCTACATAAAGTTAGGAGACCTTATCGGTAAAAACTTTGGCGATAAGATCGAGAGTAGTACTGGAACCTCCTTCATAATCCTGAAGCCCTCTTTGAGGGATTTTGCCCTAAAGTTTCCAAGATTAACCCAGATCATGTATCCTAAAGATATAGGGCTTATCCTTGCGTATACGGGCATAGGGCCGGGTTGGAGGGTTGTAGAGGGCGGAGTCGGATCGGGAGTCCTCACAGCCTTCCTTGCAAACTCTGTAAGGCCAAGCGGCAGAGTCTATGGATATGAGGTAAATGAGCGTTTCTTACAAAACGCGAGGAAAAACCTCGAAAGGGTCGGCCTAATGGATTATGTGGAGTTGAAGCTGAGGGATATTGGTCAGGGTATTGTTGAAAGGGACGTTGACTTGGTTGTCCTTGACTTGGCTACACCTTGGCTTTTTATCGAGAATGTTTGGGAGGCCCTTAAGCCCTCGGGCTATTTCGTAAGCTTCAGTCCAACTATTAATCAGGTTGAGAAGACCGTTGAAGCCCTAAGGCAAGGAAGTTTCATCGACATAGAAGCCATTGAATGCATCCTCAGAAACTTTAAGGTCAAGATGGGGGAGACGAGACCGGAAACAATAATGGTGGGGCATACGGGCTACCTTGTATTTGCCAGAAGAATTAGCAAGGATATCTCTTCTTATGCGGCTAAAGCCGAAGAAAAGATACGGGAGGAATGAAGAAAGTCCATAATGCCTATGGGTCCATCACTCCATCCGCTCGTATAGTTTCGGAGACTTAAATGGCTTCAGCGAAGTCCTATCTTTCTAGCGGTTTTATAGCGGTCTTTTTCGGTTCAGCCGACAAGCTTACGTATAGAATCCATTAACCATGGTTCTAAGTGAAATCTAAGTGGCAGATACTTCACTTCCATTAGACTTCTTTCCTCGGACATGACATTTTGATCAATGACCTTTCTAGGCTCTATGGCTCTATGCATCTTTGCCCTTCCTTCTCACGGGATTCCTCTATCGCATTTTCGTCTATATCCATCCCTAGCCCTGGTAAATCCGACATAAAAAAGATGGCAACCCTCAACCTTATGAAGGCTTCGATTCTTCGCTAGGACATTAAAGGGCAGTCATGGCTACTCTGAAAAAAGTAAGAGGTGAAGATGATCTCCTGTATTCGGAAGTTGGGCATCGCGGCATCCACCTGGCACTCCGACGCTAACTATAAGCCATGGCTACCATGGGGATTACAGTCGATACCAAAGATCTCTCCTAGGATTGCGATCTTCCTGAGGCTTAAGATTGCCTCCATATAGGAGGGCTGAAAGACATCAAAAGAACCCTTAACTGCAAACTCGCGGAAGTCTCTAAATCGAGGAATTCGCCAATTATAAGAATGTCAACCATAAGAATGTCAACCCCTCCCCCCTCCGTAGCCTTGCATGGGACTCTGCATCCCAGGATCAAAGGGCTCCTCCAACCAGATTACCCAACTCTTAGCTGTCTAAGGCTTCAAGGTCTGTTTGATCATCCGAAGGAAGCTATAGAACTTCCCTGTCTTGTCGACAAAGATACGAATCTTATCCCCCGTTGTCTTCTTCATTGCCCGAACATTATCCATGCCATTTCAAGGAGTTGTGGTAGAACCTAATCTCGACGCCCTTGAAATCATGTCTCAGATAAAGGACTGCTGAATCGGTCGCGAACTCTGAAGGTAAATAGTCGAGTGTAGCATAGTTCCATCTTTCCCTCACTTGAAAAACTAAGGGTCAGGTAGACCTAAGCCATCTCCTTATGGACGCCCAGAAGCTTGTAGATTGGCTTATTTCCGGCCTCTCCTAGGGTGTCCCATAGGGATGCTCCAATGCACTATACTGAAGCCAACCATGTTTCGAGAAAAGGGTTATCTTGAAGGAGTCGTGTCCCATTAATCGTGGCTTAATTTGCCTCTCCAAAACTTCGAAAGGCTGAGACCGAGCCTGCTACGATCTCTTTGAACCTGAGCCGGGTAGCAGTATCCGTAACCGGGATATCTTCGTCTATGCTGATGGCATTACACCTTCAAAGTGGATCTTGTGGAACTGTCTATTTTGCTCAGAATCTGGGACTGTTCCTGTTAAGGATTTTATATTCCTTATCCTCACTATTCTCCCTCCTCTAGATGAAGTTCATATAGCGAAGCAAGACAGGTTTAGATTAAAAATATAACTAATGTTACCATAGTTCGCAAATTAAAAGGATTTGGGATTATGCAAAAAAGGAAAAGAAAAAAAGATAAAACCCATTCGGTTCTTAGCAAGAACAATATCTAGCGATTAATGCTATGGAGAGATTGATGCATAAATTTATTTTAATGAATGTGGGAGAAAACAAAAAATAAAACTACGATTTCAATGATGCCCGCACTCCCACTTTGGAATAAAATTTTGGATCTTTGTCGACGCGGGTGATCTGGTCAGCTTCTTAGTGCCTCCCGGGAGGATGCCCATAGCATCCCCCTTCCGGGCGGGATTTGAACCCGCGTCGGGAGCTCTCTCCGAAGGGCCTGAGAGGCTCCTATGCTTGACCGGTTTGTGCAGAGGCCTTCTACACCACCGGAGCACTGCTCAGAAATTCTTAAGGCAGATTTAAAGTCTTTGCTCTTTTCTAGGACTTTGCTTACCGAAAAATCGCTAAGAACTTCAGAATCGAAATCCGTATTGCCATCGCTCCATCAACTATTCCCTGATGATTCTCTTGGCAGCTAATCTAATATCCTCAGCCCTAACAGTCTTCCTGCCAGCATGTCCAGCAAGGATTGAGGCCTCTCTTCCTAGGTTAATGGCTACTTCCTCAAGAACTCTCCTGAGCTCCTCTGCAGCCCCTTCACTAACTCGATCAGCACCAGCCTTGCTAAGAAGCCTGTGCATAGGAGCCAACTGAAGCTCCGCGTCTTGCATTCTTCGTACACCGAAGTAAATTTCCAAAAAATGCTGTATTTAA
>JAGTQN010000035.1:0-5231 GCA_018396395.1 Candidatus Bathyarchaeota archaeon
TAGCCACTTATGGGCTTCTATGCATTCGGGGGAATAAGCATACCAGATCCTTCAAGTCCGAGTCCGAAAGAGTTTTATATATACCAAGAACATGCCCATAAGTGGCTATCTGTTTTTGAATGCAGTACAATTGTACTTCTGAACTTAATAAACCCTGTAACCATGACTTTTGGAGGAATGACGGTTGAAGTTTTAAACTTTTTATCCCACGGTCAACCTTTATGGTGGTCCATTGATGCTTTCTTTCCTGAGGTGATGGTATACGTAGAACCAAACATTCCCTCAGAAATAATTCTTAGAGGACCGCAAAAATCCCTTTTAGCTGGCTTTAGCTACCCTATTGGTATTCTTACTAATGCAAGTTCAGAGAGTCCCGAAGGTGAAGGATTTATTTTACGCCCAGGGCAAACACTAATCATTACAAATACACCTGCACAAATAGTCAAGGATACGTATCTTCTTTATTCGATCCGCTTAAATAACACAAGAAAATACTTTGTGTCAAATCAAAGGGCCGAAGGTTTCGATGAATTGGCAAGTCAATTTAAAACAAGAGCCGAATTCGCCTTTTCTCAAAAACTGTATAACATAAGCTATAGTAATACTATGGCTGCCTGGAGCTATATTACGGCCGCTTATAGCGCAACAATGGATCTCATTGTCGAGCTTGTGAATACTACAGCATTCCTATTTATCCTTCTAATACCTTTTGCTCTCTTAGGTGAAAGGCTAATATTACCAAAGGCTGGAGTTAGAAGACTAATCGTCATTATTACTATGATCGTTTTATGTCTGCTAGTCTTTGAATTCTTCCATCCAGGATTTAACGTTTCTACCAATATCCCAATCATGATTATAGGTTCCCTTGTCGTAGTTTTTACTATACCTGTTATGTGGTACATTTTCTCTGAAGCTCGCTCCACTGCAGCTGAGTTAACAAAAATGATTGTGGGGAAACATATAATCGAGGTAAGCCGAAGTAGCGCTACATCAATGGCATTCTCTGTCGGAATACAGAATATGAGACGAAGGAGATTTAGAACTATATTGACTTTAATCTCGATAACAGTCATTGTTCTGGCTATAGTTGCCTTTACATCCGTATCGAACATTACGGTCTTGCACCATGTGGAAGCCCCAGGCAGTCCACTTTATAGTGGCCTTTTGGTCAGAAAGAAGCCCTGGGCTCCTATTCCAGAGCAACTCTCTATAAGTTTGAGGGGGAGATTCAAGGGCGAGGTAATCACCGCTATGAGAACTTGGGTATATCCTCCCCTTGAGAACCTTCTCCTAGGCCAAGGAGTTGTAGTCCAGGCTATCTTAGGTCTGACTCCACAGGAGGCTGAGATTACGATGGTTGGAGACATCCTTCTTAAAGGGCGCTGGTTTGAAGAAGGAGACTTAACCCATTGCATCATCCCTCAAAAGATCGCTAATCAACTCGGTCTAGATTTGGGATCTATCATTGAAATTTACGGTGTTAAACTTACAATCATTGGAATATTTAATGGATCTAAACTCTGGAATGGAAAGATCGGTTATATCGATCTGGATGAAGAAGCCATAACGCCCATGGACTATGTTGCCATCGGAGGCGAATCAGGGGCAGCTACGGCTGTTACAAAGGTCCCTCACATTGTCGGAGATTTTGTTATTTTAGTTCCTTACAACCTTGCACTACATGGCTTTAATGCCTTACCTTACTCCCTTTCTATAGCCTTTAATGATATAGAACACTTGAGAGAAGAAGCTCAAGCCCTTTCGTTATCCATAGGCACAGATATTTATGTTGGAAATGTTATGTCAAGCACTGTTTCTATCTATAGACCAACAATAGGGGTAATGCTTTCTGGAACTGAGATAGTATACATACCGCTAATTATTGCATCCTTTACTCTTCTTAACGTGATGTTATCAGCAGTCCATGAGAGGATTAGAGAAATTGGAATTTTTAGTTCCCTCGGCTTAGCTCCAGCCCATGTAGGTACTATGTTCCTTATAGAATCGATTCTTTATGCATTAATTAGCTCAGTCATAGGTTATCTTCTTGGAATTCTTGTAATAAATCTTATCTATACATCAAGGCTTATGCCTTTAACTTTTTACCCCAATTATACCTCTACAGTAATAATTCTTGCAATATTCGCATGTATGGCATCCGTTCTATTATCAACCTTATATCCAGCACGAAAGGCGGCCTTGCTGGTAACGCCTTCCTTAGAGAGACGCTGGACTCCATCAACGAAGCCACAGGGAGATGACTGGCTCTTCTCACTACCATTTGTTTGTGAGAGGAGGGAGCTATCAGGGATTCTAGCCTATCTCCGAGAATATCTTGACATCCACAGTACTACAGGCTCTGGATCCTTTGCATGCGAAGGAAGTTTCTATGATAAAATGGATGTAGAGGGAAGGGTAATTCCAGCACTAAAGGCCAAAATATGGTTAGCTCCGTTTGAGCTTGGAATAAGGCAAACTATGGTTCTGACTCCCGTTCTTCGGAAGGAAAGTGAGTATACATTTGTATTATCCTTACATAGAGAAACAGGTTATAGGGATACTTGGATAAATGCTAATGTGTACTTTGTAGATAACATTAGGAAACAGATTCTACTTTGGAGGACGATTACTCCATCTGACAGAGCGAATTATATTGAGAGGGGGCTAAAAGAAATAAATCAGTTTCTAAGAGAGTGAGTGGATGGAAAAAGAATACGTTTCTGAGAGGGCCCTTACAGGGAGAGTGCTTCTCGCGATACTATTCGGGTGTGTAATTATTCAGCCAGGGCTCATGTACCTATATCTGGTGTCTGGCTGGGCCCTTCCTCTTTCAACATGGCTCGTAATACTTCTTTGGACGGAACTTTCTAGACTTTTAGGAAATCCTATGAAGAAACAGGAAATCTTCATCATAATGTCCTTTCAATGGACGGCCATCAGCGGAGCTTGGCTCTTTCTTAATCCAATAAGGAATCTATACTTTGCCCAAAGCGGCATTCCAAGAAGTTTTGGTATAATAGAAATCCCATGGTGGTGGGCTCCTATAAATGGATTGGAGAAAATTTCGGCGACAAGAACTTTTTTTGATCCTGCATGGATATTTCCACTTTTTGTTATGCTCCTCGTCTTTACTTTAGAACTCATAGCCTCCATTTCAGTGGGATACTTAGCATACCAGATCTTCGTCGTTGAGCAAAAGTTGGAATTCCCGTCACAATCAGCCTCAGCTATTACCATCGTGACACTTGCGGAAAGGGAAACGAAAAGAATGCGAGTTTTGACGACTGCAGCCCTAGTTGGAATGATATATGCAATATTCTCATTCTTGATCCCCTATTTTACTGGTGGTATTGGTAGTTCTCCTCTCCAATTCCTACCAAGGGGATGGAGGGACATAACATATCTCATCGAGCCCCTCATTCCTGGTGGCATAATGGGACTTGATACAACCCTTTTCACTTTCATTACGGGCTTCATTGTTCCCCTTCCGGTACTTATTCTGATGCTAATAACCTCTCTTGGAATCTATCTAATCGGTAATCACTTCATAATTCCTAAGGAATATGGGGGATTTGGTCTTTGGCCTGAATGGAGACCAGGGATGCCTATGCTTCTAGCTATTTCTAGATCTCAGCTATATGTTTGGATTAGCGTAGCCATAGGTTTTTCTTTAGCTGCGGTTTTCATTCCGTTATTACTTAGACCAAAGATAGTTATTAGAGCCTTTAGTGGTCTGAAAAAAATTAGCGAGAAAGAGAGGTCTCTTATTCCATGGTGGACACCTCTTATCACATTTTTCGGAGCTACACTCACATCTGTTATCCTCACTCATTTCTTAATTCCAGGCTTTCCCATATGGATCCTACTCCTCTTCTCGATAGGCTTTTCCTTCTTCGCATCATTCCTATCAGCAAGCGCTTCAGGAATAACTTTTGGAGGAATGAGTATCCCCTATTTAAGGGAAAGCATTATCTATTTTAGTGGATACAAGAACTTGGATATCTGGTTTGCCAACTACATTACATGGGGTACATCTCCTTATCTTAACCTTCAACAAATAGGTGGACTTGCTTGGGTAGCCTCTCCACCTATGGCTGGTTTACCCCTCATAGTCGATGGCGGTGGTATTACCGGAGCCTTTAAGATGGCAGACATCGTAAAATGCTCAAAGCGCGAATATATATTAGCAGTTCTTATAGTATCAATCTTAGGTTGGAGTATGAGTTTCATATATAGTTCTATTTTTTGGAACGTAGCTTCTATTCCATCAAGTGCATATCCATATACAGTTACAGGATGGGCTACCGAAGTTATCGAGAGGAGCAGATGGGTAAATTGGCTTTGGACGGGAATTCTATTTAATTCAAACTATATCTCGATTAGCTTCTTAATTGGAGTAATTATTACAGTTATTTGCAATTTTGCCAATATAGCTTATGCTCCAATAGCTATAGCTACTGGAATATTAACTCCTATGCCTGTAGTTATATCACAATTTTTAGGTTGCCTTATAGGCAATTTTATTAAGGCTAAGATTGGTCAAACCCAATGGTTAAGCTATAGACCACTAATAGTAATAGGTTTTATCATTGGAGATGGTGTCATCCTAACACTTACGGTAGCAACTACTCTAATTTCAAAAGCACAATGGGTCCTGCCATATTAATATTAATTGTTGTCAAGGCATTAAATAATCGAGTAATTTTATAGGGCGCCCGTTGTTACGGCTTCTTATGTCCGGCTATGCTATCATTTCAGCAATTATCACGAAGTAACGGTTGCCTGTAGGCCTCCGACCTTCAGTTCCCTTTCCCTAGGATCGCGACAAAAAGCCTCATCTTGATTTCCTTCTCCTTTTTGTAGAGCCCCTTAAGCTCTAAAAGGCCACGATCAGAAGGACGAGCTTTGAATTCCAATTTCTTATCCCTTGTATCACGAAACTCCATGGGAAAAAGGATAGCCCTCAAAGTCCCTCAAAAAGCCAAAGTTAACAGTATCAAAAGGGTAAAAGAAAAAGGCTAAATAGTTCTGAAATGGTTTTTTTTCTTTTAATTTTAAAGAGACACGACCAATCTGTAAGCTGTAAGATTAGGAAGAGGTAGATAGGTTTGATTCGGCTCTACCTTGTTATAGGATGGCCCCCAACTCCTGAGAAAATACGCCTGGCTAAGCAATTGGGTGTCCACGGAATCGTAGGAGGACCCATAACGACCCCAGGTCAGCCAGCTCCG
>JAGTQN010000035.1:5245-6227 GCA_018396395.1 Candidatus Bathyarchaeota archaeon
CCTTCCCCTCCTACACGCTAGAAAGCTCGTAGAGGATCAGGGGTTAAGGCTGGAGGTTGTAGAGTCTAGACCTCCTATGGACAAGATCATCATAGGGAGTCAAGACAGGGATAGGCAAATCGATAATTTCTGCAAATCCCTAAGAAACATGGGCGCTGCCGGCATTCGCATTTTATGCTATGCTTTTACGCCCCTTGGTTGGGTCCGAACCTCCTTAGCGAAGCCTACCAGGGGTGGAGCCTTAGTGACGGCCTTCGACTACGAATTGATAAAAAATGCTCCCTTAACCGAATATGGAGTCATTACGGAAGAAAAGATGTGGGAAAACTGGGAATACTTCATAAAGAAGGTGATTCCCGTAGCCGAGGAGGCGAAGGTCAAACTCGCCCTTCATCCTGACGATCCTCCAGTCCCTTCGATAAGGGGTATTGCAAGACCCTTCAGGAGCGTCGAGGCCTTCAAGCGTGTTATAGAAACCATAGATAGCGAATTCAACGGTCTTACATTTTGCCAAGGATGCTTTGCCGAGATGGGAGCCGATATTCCTGAAGCCATTCGATATTTCGGAAAACGTAGGAAGATCTTTTTCGTTCATTTTAGGGACATCATAGGAAACGCCTACAGGTTCGAGGAGACTTTCCACGATGCCGGCCAGACCGATATGCTCGCTGCCATGAAGGCATATAAGGAAATAGATTTTGATGGACCGATGAGACCCGATCATGTCCCGACTATGGAGGGAGACGAGAGGTACATGGGAGGGACGCCTGGATACACGATGCTTGGAAGGATTTTTGCCATAGGCTATTTGAAGGGTCTCATAGAGGCCGTTTATGGTAAGGAGACTTCTAAGGAATAGCGAAAATCTACGAACGGCTCAATCATTTTTCAATCGGAAACGCAAAACTTCGAGAAGTTGAGAGGCTCCATCAGAAGAGGGAATAGTCAATCTTTCTTTAAGAAGAATGGTCTAAAATTTTAT
>JAGTQN010000035.1:6249-14519 GCA_018396395.1 Candidatus Bathyarchaeota archaeon
AATAATCCATAAAGGAAGAGATTCGCAGTGATGGAAATGGATGTAATTCATGTAAAGGAAATCGAAAAAATAATAATGCCTGGTCATGGAGAGACGAGCCTCTATCAGCAGATCCTAGGCACTTCTACCCCTAAGCCAGGAATGACGAAGGCCATAACAAGCCTTTGGATTATGACGATTAAGCCTGGAGGGACCAACAAACGCCATGTCCACGAAGATCAGGAACAGGTCTATTTCGTCCTAGAGGGCGAGGGTATTGTGGAAGTGGGGGAGGAGCGGAGGAAGGTCAAAGCTTGGGATGTCGTTTACCTGCCCCCTAAGATCCCCCATGCCTTCTATAACGATACCGAGACTCCATGTCTCGTCATGGGAATAAGTGCAAAGATTCCTAGGTAGGGATCCGAGGATGATCGTCAGGAATGTGGAAGAGATTAAGGAGATAAAGGCCCATGGAGAAGCCCTTTACAAATACTTTTTCATGAGGAAGGACATTTATGCCTACCTTGGCATGGAAGATGTCCTGAAGCGATTGGGAGGTTTTTGGCAAACTACAGTACCTCCGGGTAAGAGGCTTGATCCTCACCAGCACGAAAAACATGAGCAGATATACTATCTGATCGAGGGTAGCGGTCTCCTCAGAGTAGGTAACGAGACCAGAAGGGTAGGAAGGGGCGATGCCGTTTACATTCCTGAAAATACCATCCATGGCTTTGAAAACGATTCCGACAAGCCCTGCACCATCATAATGGTTGATTGTCCCATAGAATAGGGACAAAAAGGAATACTATGGGAAAATTTCCTTTTTCAAAAAGGAATACTAGCTGTTATCTGTAACGCAGGCTTCTGACCAAAATAGCGGGAAAAGAATATTAAAGGTTGTAAAGATTTCATTTTTCATTATATCCATATCCCACAAAACCAATATTTCTAGAATAAATAGGCAATAGATAAAATTTTAGACCATCTTAATCCAAAAATATCTTCATATACTACTACAATTCATCAATACTTTCCTTTTTCTCATTTATTGTGAAACGTAGCGTAGTCTTTTAAAGACTTCTTTGAAGCCTAGGCTTTCAAACAGCGATGAAGAAGGGATATTTCTTGAATAAACATCTACCTCAATACATTTCATTCAACACATTTGCCTTTAAACCATTCAAGCATGGCTTTTATTAACGCCTTCCCTATTCCACGCCGCCTGTAGGGTTTTTCAACAAAACAGTCGCAGATGTACCGCCTATTTGCCTTATAGGACCAAGGCTGACTAATCCAACAAGGGAATAGCCGACGATTTTCCCATCAACTTCAGCAACAAAAACGACAGTATTTTCACCTTTAATGTTTTTCAGAATCCAACTGGGGTTTTGAAATTCGCTAGGCAAAGGAGAAACCATAGCATCCAAAGCGCTTTTATCCCTTCCTAGCTTCTCTGATAGCCTGACGATTTGTTGCAGGTCCCCTCGCTTGCGTGACGAATCTTTACATCTTCCAAAGTGATAGCTGATGGCCTTCTTCTCCTAGATGGCATAGAATCACTGTCCTCAATTTATGCCGCTTCAGGAATTCTTTCTTTTCGGATAAAGAAGGTTTGATAAGCCTAGACTTGAAGTTGCTTGAGGTTGTCCAGGGTGAAAGATAACCTTTTGCAAGCGAAATGATACTTCGGATCATGTTTGAGTTGGAATGAAGATCAAATTTCTATAGGTACTGGGATGGCTAGAAAATGGCCTCCATAACGTAGATAACGATTACAGAATAACGGTATTAGAAGTTAACATTTAAACATCGTGGAAACAAGTTGATTAAGTTGGGCTGGATGCCACTTTGGGTCATGTTTGGGTTAGGACCAAGCTAGGCGATGAGGACTGCGATAAGCTTGGCAATGCGGATGCCTTATTAGATATTGGGGTTATGCTCACGATTATACCTCGCAAGCTGGCTACGATCTCAAAATAAAGGGGACTGGAAGATCCGTTGGGAGAATTGAGCGCTCAAGGTATGGATTGAGCTTGAGGGGAGAGGCGAATCCGTGCCAGCACTGATGTCAGATGTCATAGATAAGGGAAGTCATCTGAACCTTTCGGAAAGGCTCAGCGGTGAGGGGTAGCGTAGGCATAAGGTGTTTTCGTTCTTTCTTTTTGCCCATCGAGAAGAAAAAATTAAAATAAAAGTATTGAGGAGCTAGGTCGCTATGGAGGGTAGAGTTTGAGCGAAAAGCCACACATTAACCTGCTCATCTGCGGTCATGTCGATCATGGAAAGAGTACCATGACAGGCCACCTTCTATACCTGACGGGCTATGTAGACGAGAGGACCATTGAAACCTATGCCAAGGAATCAGAGAAAACAGGAATGGGCGATACCTTCAAATTCGCTTGGATCCTCGACACCCTGAAGGATGAGAGGGAAAGGGGCGTTACCATCGACCTCTCGTACCTCAAGTTCGAGACCCCTAAGTACTTCTTCACGATCATCGATGCACCAGGTCACAGGGATTTCATCAAAAACATGATTACAGGTGCCAGCCAGGCTGATGCCGCCATTCTCGTCGTATCGGCCAAGGAAGGGGAGTTTGAGGTAGCCATAGCTCCCGGTGGTCAAGGTAGGGAGCATGCCTTCCTTGCCATGACCCTTGGAGTAAGGCAGATGATAGTCACCATCAACAAAATGGATGATGCAAGCGTCAACTATAGCCAAGCTAGATTCGAGAAATGCCGTGATGAAGTTCGAGCCCTCCTCAGAACCGTCGGCTACGACCTTTCAAAGGTCCCCATCATCCCAGTTTCAGGATGGAAGGGTGACAACCTCGTCAAACTTAGCGAGAATATGCCATGGTATAAAGGGCCGACACTACTCCAAGCCCTAGATCTGCTGGTGCCTCCGACTAAGCCCATAGATAAGCCCCTTAGGCTTCCTGTTCAGGATGTCTATGCCATTACTGGAGTCGGCACCGTTCCTGTGGGAAGGGTTGAAACGGGAATCCTAAGGGAAGGGCAGACGATCGTCTTCATGCCCTCCAACAAGCGAGGCGAGGTAAGAAGCATAGAAACCCATCATGTAAGGATAAAGGAGGCCCTTCCAGGGGATAACATAGGCTTCAACGTAAGGGGTATATCGAGAACTGACATCAAGAGGGGAGACGTAGCCGGACCTGTAGAGAATCCTCCGACAGTAGCGACAGAGTTCATAGGACAGATCATCGTCGTGCATCATCCAACCGCCATCGCAGCCGGATATACGCCAGTTCTCCACATCCACACAGCTACGGTTCCATGCAAGTTTGTGGAGCTGATAAGGAAGATAAACCCAAGGACAGGGGAAACCCTGGAAGAGAAGCCCGCTTTCCTGAGAACGGGAGATAGCGCCCTTGTAAGGTTCCAGCCTTTAAGACCAGTTGCCATGGAGCTCTACTCCGAAATCCCACCTATGGGAAGGTTTGCCATAAGGGATATGGGGGAAACCATCGCCGCAGGTGTGGTAAGGGAGATTACGAAGAAGGCATAGATGGATGCCTAAGAAGCCATTGCCTTTGAAAGCCTTCCCATCGACCTAACCTTAAAGGGGACGACCATGCCACAAAGGGCTAGGATCAAACTCAGTTCCACGGATCCTGAGAAGCTAGAGCAAGTCTGTAACGAAATAAAGGACACGGCGGAAAAGACGGGGGTAAAGATAAAGGGACCAATACCCCTGCCTACGAAACGCCTCATTGTACCAACGAGGAAGTCTCCATGTGGCGAAGGAACCCATACATGGGATAAGTTTAGCATGCGGATCCACAAACGCCTCATCGATGTTAACGCCGACGAGAGACTCATGCGAAGGCTTATGAGGATTCGAGTTCCGGATGACGTTTACATAGAGATCAGTCTTGTATAGGAAGCAAATCTGTAAGGCTTCTAGGAAGGATGCCTCGAAGCTATTATAACCAAATTTGGGGATAGAAGCCGCTTTTCTCTTTCCTTATCCTTTACTTATTTATTCTATCTTATTTCCGATATTATCCCTACGCAAATAACCGAGTGTATGCGACTAGTCCTTTAAGGGACGATAGCCCCTATCGATGCTGAGGAATCTTAGGAAACCCTAGGAAGTCAGGAAGGTCATATTCGTAGCCAAAACAGCCTTTCTTCCAATTTCAGGAAAGGAGCCGACAAGTATCCTTAAGACAAACTTTTTAAGTTTCAATGGCTTCGGATTAATCCACAAAATTCCTACAAAATTCAAACAAAGGAGCCTTCCATGAAGTATAAGATAAAGCTCTCGAGGAAAATTCTCCAGCAACTGGAGGTCTATCCAGAGCTCGAAACCCTAAGTCCTACCCTAATAAAGCTGGACGCCAACGAGAATCCCTACGGTCCTTCGCCAAAGGTTTTTCATGCCATAATGGAGGAACTCGGGCACCTGCATCGCTATCCTACTAAGCCCAAGTGCCTCCTAGAAGCCTTAGCGAAATACGCATCCGTCAAACCTGAAAACATTATCCTTGGAAATGGATCTGACGAGATCCTTGAGATGCTTTTAAAGGCCTTTGTAGAGCCCGGGGACGAAGTCATAGTTTCGACTCCAAGCTTTCAGATCTTTCAGAAGGCTGCCAGAATAGCCTCAGCGAAAGTCAAGGTTGTAAAAATGCTGGAAGATTGGAGCTGGGACATCGAAGGAATCCTCAAAGCCGTAACACCCCTTACAAAGCTCATCTACCTCTGTAGCCCTAACAATCCCACGGGAAGCGTCCTTTCGGAGAAGGAAATCCTTAAGCTTTCAGAGGCTCCATGCATCCTAATCCTTGATGAGGCCTACTGGGAGTTCTTTGGAAAGTCCTCCGCTGGGCTTCTAGACGGTGCGAAGAACCTCATAGTCGTCAGGACCTTTTCCAAGGCCTTTGGGCTTGCAGGGCTCAGGATTGGCTATGCCATAGCAGATTCTGGGATCATCGATGATCTTATGAAGGTAAAGGTTCCCTTCAACGTGAACCGCCTTGCCATAGCTGCCGCAAAAGCAGCCCTCGAAGATATAGGATATATGGAACGCATAACTCGGATCATAAGGGAAGAAAGAAGGAAGCTCTATGATGGGCTTATGGGTCTTCCGAAGATAAAGCCTTATCCCTCTCAAGGAAACTTCATTCTCGTAGATGTAAGCAAAACGGGCTTGGACTCGGAAGCCATGGCTAAAGAGCTCTTAAATAAAGGCATCCTTGTCCGAAACCTATCGGATCTAGGAGGTTTCCAAGGTAGCTTCATCCGTGTAACCGTTGGAAAACCGGAGGAAAACGAGCGATTCCTCAGAAGCCTAAAGGAAATCCTTGAAGGTCTTTCGGATAGGAGGGTTTAAGGATGATCATCATCCCATCCGTAGATATAAAGGAAGGAAGATGCATCAAGCTCGTTCGGGGCGTTCCAGGAACGGGTAGGGTCATCTCTGAGGATCCTTTGGCTGTTGCCCTTCGGTGGGAGCAGGAAGGGGCTAAGAGGCTCCATATCATCGATCTAGACGGCTCTTTTGAAGGCCATACCAGGAATAGGGAAATCGTAGCCCGCATAATAAAAAGTCTTAGGGTTCCCGTGGAGGTGGGGGGTGGAATTCGGAGCCTTCAATCTGCCGTGGAAATGGCATCCCTAGGTGCCAGATGGATCATCCTTGGTACTGCCGCCCTGGAGGATCCAAGCCTCGCCAGAAAAGTCGCTGAAGCAATAGGCTCCGATAGGCTCATCCTTTCCTTGGATTCTAGGAGAGGCTTGGTCGTGAAGAAAGGCTGGACTTCGGAAACCAAGGGTTCAGTCATCGACTGGGCAAAAACCTTTGAGCCCCTCCACCCCGATGCCTTTCTATATACAGACGTGGATATAGAAGGGACTCTTGAAGGCTTAAGGGAAAATCGCCTAAGCCCTCTCAAAGGCCTCCTCAAAGCCACAAGGGTTCCTATCATCTACGCTGGGGGCATCTCATCCCTAGACGATATAAGGGTCCTCGCCAGAATAGGGGTTATGGGTGCCGTTGTGGGAGCAGCCCTTTATGAGGGAAGGATAAGCCTTAAGGAAGCGGAGGAGGTATCTGAGCGTGCGGAAGGCGATGGTTGAAAGGAAGACCCTAGAGACCTCCGTGAAGGTGGAATTAAACCTTGATGGGCAAGGAGATGCCCAAGTTTCTACGGGCATAGCTTTCTTGGATCACATGCTTGGAGCCTTGGCGAAGCACAGTCTCATAGACCTTAAGGTTCAAGCGGAAGGGTTGAGAAGCCCCGATGACCACCATATCGTCGAGGATGTTGCCATTACCTTAGGTAAAGCCCTATCCCAATGCTTGGGAAAAAAGGGAGGGATAAGGAGATTTGGGGCGGCCATGGTTCCTATGGATGAAGCCTTGGCAGAGGTTGCTTTGGATGTAAGTGGAAGGGGACATCTCACTTTCCATGGTTCCTTCGTCCATGGAAGTATAGGAGACATGGCTTCGGATATGGTTCCCCACTTCCTTGAAAGCCTCGCCTTAAACGGAGGCCTGACCATCCATGTGGTAAGGCTCTATGGAAGGATGGATCATCATAAGGCGGAGGCCCTCTTCAAAGCCCTTGGCCTCGCCCTAGCTGAAGCGGTCCTAGTGGAGCCTAGGCTTAAGGGAGGAATACCGAGCCAGAAGGGCGTTATTGAATAAAAATGATGCATGGTGATTCGGAAGTAAGGAAAATCTTCGAAGGTTATCGGAATAGAACTATGGTGAACCTTAAAAAAGACTTTGAGAATCGAAGGTGCATTTTTTGATAGAACCCTTAGAGCTGAAAAGTCTCACACCAGAAAGGAAGCGAAAAATCCTTGGAAGGACCCTTGATGTATTGGAGGACATAAAGCCGAGGGTTTCAGAGATTCTAAGGGATGTTAAAAAACAGGGGGACTCAGCCCTTTTAAAATATACGCTTCTATTCGATGGCGTTAGGCTAAAGCCCTCTGAGCTAAGTGTTTCCGAGAAGGAATTCGAGGAGGCAAGGCAGAGGGTTCCAGAGGAAACCTCCAAGACCTTAAGGAAGGTTATGGAAATCCTCGAGGACTTCCATAGGAAACAGCTTCCGAGGGAAAGGGAATTCATAGAAATCCAGCCCGGCGTATGGCTCAAGGATTCATGGATGCCGATAGATTCCGTGGGAGTATACATTCCTGGAGGAAGGGCCTCCTATCCCTCGACGGTCCTTATGGGCATCGTTCCGGCAAGGGTTGCAGGCGTCAAGAAAGTTATCGCGTGTACTCCCCCGAAGCTTAGGGATGGAAAGGTTACAGTGGACCCTTGCGTTTTGTTCGCCCTAGATTTGGTCGGAGTCAGGGAAGTCTTTCGCCTTGGAGGAGCCCAAGCAATAGCTGCCATGGCCTACGGGACTGAAACGATTCCAAAGGTCCAGAAGGTTCTTGGACCCGGGAATCTTTATGTAGCAGCCGCAAAGTTGCAGTTGGCGGGCATCATAGGTACCGATTGTCTTGCCGGTCCCAGCGAGATCTTGATATTTGCGGACGGATCTGCGGATCCGGAGATCGTTCTAATGGATTTGCTTTCGCAACTCGAGCATGGACCAGGTTCCTCGGCTGTTCTTTTAACCACATCCAGAGGGCTTGCCAACAAGGTTTCCTCCATGCTTAAAGACAGGGTTTCAGAAGCCATCCTTGGCGAGGATGCGGAGGGAAAGGCTTGCGCCTTACTTCTTGAAGGGCTTTCTATCCTCATTGCCGATGATGACAAGGAAGCCTTGGAATTCATAAACGAATATGCCCCTGAGCACCTTGAAATTCTAACAAGCGATCCTATGGGAAACCTCAAATATGTGAAAAACGCAGGATCAGTTTTCCTAGGACCCTTTTCTCCTGTAGCGGCTGGGGACTATGCAACAGGGGCCAACCATATCCTCCCAACGGCTGGGACCGCCAAGTTCCAGTCTGGCCTTTCGGTTTATGATTTTCTCAAGCGCTTGACCATCCAGAGGCTAAGCCGAGAAGGCCTGGAAAGGCTTCAGGGAGATGTGGGCATCTTGGCTAGGGCTGAAGGCCTTCGTCTCCATGCTGAAGCCATCGAAGCCAGGTTTAGAGATCAGAGGCCTCAAAATTGAGGGCGAAGAAGAAGGGATTAGGTAGGGCTCTAAAGCCCCTATGTCCTGAGGATCGAATCGAAGCCCTAGCAAGCCTCCTAAACTTCCGCCATAACGGTCTCGTCATCGCAATAGCCCAAGACTGGGATAGGGGTGAGGTCCTCATGGTAGCCTTTATGGATAAGGAGGCCTTCAAGCGGAC
>JAGTQN010000036.1:0-13987 GCA_018396395.1 Candidatus Bathyarchaeota archaeon
GCTTATCCCTAACAGCCAAATACTCCTCTGGAGACTTTACATGTCTCCACTCACCATCGAAGGGCTGAATATATGGCTTAACGTCCTTATCTTCATCTGTGTGGTGTTCTATGGCTGTTATGCCAAGGTTTCTGCATACTTCGGCTATTTTCTCTCGCTTCCTCCAATCAAGTCTGTTAAACCCAAAACCATGGGCTTGCGGCATTGTTTAAAGTAGTGTGTGGCTATGCCCACAATATAACTAAAAATAAGATGGTCATTAAACAAATATGTATGGTAATGTTTAATTTGTGGCTATTGAAATTCCTTTTTAATGCAAGTTCGCTCATGTTTCGCTTATTTTTTGGTTTTCGTTGCTTTTGCTTTTAACAAAGTTCGCGCATCAAAAGCAGCCTAAATCGGCACAAATCTGCCAATAGGATTCTTGAAACTCTCCAAAGAATTTATCGTATCTTCACCATTGGTTCTAAATATCTCTTCACCCTTTGGAATTCCTCCTCTGTATATCCTAAGATATCTAAGCCCACATCCTCAGGAGCCATTCTCCTGAGCTTCGCCGTTCTTTCCCAAGGTTTCAATCCCCTTAACCCATCCGTAACTACGATAAGGTCTATGTCGCTGTTAAGCAAGTAGTCCCCTCTGGCTAAGCTCCCGAAAAGGTAAACGCTAAGGTTATTCCCAAAGTTTTCCTCAAGAGCTTGGAGGAAGACACGTAAAGCCCTCCTGAACTTTTCAGGCAAACATTCTAGCGACGGCATCAAGGACACCCTTAGCTATTTTCAAGGCCCTCTCTGCTTGGGCTTTACCTATTTCGAGGGATGGCCTTCTTAAACCTGCGTTGGGATATCTGGCTTGAGTATAGTAGGCTGAAAGCTCTGCGAGGCCTTCCATGACTTCAACATCTAACTCTAAGCAGTCTTTCACTTCACTGTAAAGTTCTAAGAGGTCATGGGACCTATGAACAATCTTTCTATGGAAAATTATCAAGGCTTTGAAGGCTTTTTCAGCAGCCTGTTGGGCATGGAAACAGGCATGAGCATATCTTCCAGCTGCGTATAGATGCATTGCAGTTGTCTGCTCCTCCTTAGCTTCTTCGAGCCAATCCCATACATCTCTTCTAATCGTCAAATCCCTATAGAATATCTAGGGAATTGCTTAAAATCCTTAGCTTTTTATAGCATCTGATGAGGGAAGCAAAAGGCTTATTCAAAGTTCTTGATCATATCTATTGTCGATTATGGAGGGAATTGGATGAAAATTAAAGAAGATCGATGAGGCTTGAGATCCCTCCTAGGAAGCCCTCATTGAACCCTCACCATCGTTAGATTTTTAAGTCTAACGAAAAATCCAAATAAAAAGTAGGCAGTAAAGTTAAAAAACTTTTTCTACCAAAGGCTGCGATATTAGAGCTGAGATATATGGAGTTTAAAGAAATCGCAGAGGGAATCCCATACGAACTTCGAAGCTCTGTGATGGAGCGTTTGGTGGACATCCTTCTAAGGTCTCCCAACGCTACAAAGGTTCCAAGTCGACTTGTTTGGGCCCTTCTTTTTGACTGGAAGGCAAAGCGTCTACAGGAACCTGAAGGCCTTAAAAACCTCTTAGAAGCTGCTATTTTGGCAGAACCTGAGAAAACTAAGGCTTTCTTCGCTCAAGAGCCTAGACTAGCCCGTTACTTTAAGATTTAAGCTCGAAGGTATCCAATAAGGTGAGGCTTTTAAATGGTCAAATTCGGAATCGAATTTGTCCCGAACGATGTTTACTGGAAGACTGTTTGGTATGCCATTCAAGCTGAAGACCTTGGCTTCGATAACCTTTGGATTACAGATCATTTTAATAACAGAAATGTCTATACAACCCTAGCTGTTACCGCATCCTTTACTGAAAGAATAAGCCTAGGCCCAGGTGTTACGAACCCATACTTAATCCATCCTGCGGTGACAGCCCAAGCCATTGCATCCTTAAGTGAGATTGCACCTGGGAGAGTCGTCTGTGGCATTGGTGCAGGGGATAGAACAACCTTACAATACCTTAACATTTATCAGAAGGAACCCTTGGCAGCCATAAGGGAAGCCATAGCTATCATAAGGGCCTTAACTTCCGGAACTTCCTTAGAGCTGAAGGGTAAGGTCTTCGATTTATCCAAGGGCGCCAAGCTTAACTTCAAGGCTTTAAATCCCATTCCCATATATATTGGAGCCCAAGGGTCTAAGATGCTAATGCTGGCTGGGGAGATAGGGGACGGAGTTCTTATAAACGCATCGAGCCCTAAAGACGTCGAGGAAGCCCTCCTCCATGTCAGGGCTGGTGCCTTAAAATCGGGTCGAAGCCTTGAGGATTTGGATGTCGCCGCCTACACTTCCTTCTCGGTAGCCGAAGACGGAAAACAAGCGAAGAGCGCAGCTATTCCAGTCGTCGCCTTCATCGTAGCAGGATGTCCCTCAAGAGTTTTAGAACACCATGGCCTTTCTCCCCAGGATGGGGATTTGATCCGTAGCTTCCTTTCCCAAGGAAAGTTCAAGGATGCCTTCAGTCGTGTGACGGATGAGATGATCGAGGCCTTCTCCATAAGCGGAACGCCCGAAGAGTGCATAGAGAAGATGGAAAGGCTTTTGAGAATAGGAGTTACCCAGTTCGTCGTAGGCTCGCCCATAGGGCGGAATGTAAGGAGGGCGATAGAAATCGTCGGGAAGGAAATCATTCCGAGGTTCAAAGCTTAGCTTTACTAAGCCGATCATGTTTTGAGGAAAATGATCGAATCTACTCTTTTTATCATGCAAGAAGACCACCTTTCTTTGAAGGTTGGATGAATTGCGTTTTTGTTCTTCAATGTGTTTCCGTATGGTTTCTGCTGAGACATGTCCCATTGTTCCAACATAGTAGCTTGGACTTCTTAGTTAACCTTTTCAATATTCGTTTCGTAGTTCTGGGAAGTTTTTGAATAAGCGTAGTGCGGTTACTCCTTTAAACACTTGACTATTTCCGTTGGGGAATCAAAGGGCGGTGCTGAAATGAATAGGTGTATGTGGTCTGTTTGAATTTCAAGAGCTAGAACCCCGTAGTCCTTGGTTACTGCGATTGTGTAGATTTGGTCTTCGAGGAATCTTTTAATTTCTGGTTTTTCAAGGATGGCCTTCGGTATTTTGGGCACCATACTAAGTGATAGTTGATGTTGTAGGTGGCTGAGCTTGTTCTTCCAATAAGCGTTAAATACCTTAGATCATCTTTAAAATATGTGGAAACCTCACTAACAATACAATGTGGAATAGTCGCCTTAACAAGACGAAAGCGACATTTTCACAGTACTGAATACGATAATCTACAGCATTTCTTGCAGACAGGAGAAGATTTAGGCTTGCACTCTGCCAACAAACAGTAAGCCCAAAGGTTCTACAAACTCATCAAAAAGGGTAAAGAGTATTCGTTAAGCCTTAGAAATGATCTTCTCAAAATCAAGCGTGTAGGCAACAAGGTTTCGGAGTATTGGGCTAAGATTCCAGTAAAGGCTACAAGTAAGCTTGGGTAGCAATCAAACCACATAGAGCGTTCCCAGAGAAATACAAGGTTCGTGAATCAAAATTGTATCGCAGAAATGATAGATTTTACTTGAACGTTACGATTAAGTTTGAGGTTTCCATAACGACATCTTTCCATAAGATTCTTGCCGTAGATTTGGGTGAGAGAACCATTGCATCAACCGTGTTGCTCTGCAATGGCGAAACCTCTCATCCACACTTCTATGGCAAAACTGTGCGGGGCATCCGTAGGCACTATGCTCGGCTCCATAAACGGTTAGGTGAAAAGAAAGCTTTGAAAACCATCAAGAAGGTTGGACATGCCGAGAAGCGGAAGGTTAACGCCATCTTGTATAAGATTTCTAAGGCTATCGTTGAGGGGCAAAACGAGAAAATGCCGTAATCTTCATTGGAAATATAAAGGGTATTCATGAAAGAGCCAGAGGAAAAGGTAAACGATTCAATCGTATAATCAGCAACATGCCCTTCACCGTTTGTCAAAGATGATAGAATACAAAGCAGTTCAGCAAGGTATACTCGTCGTATCCACAAACGAAGCCTACACAAGCAAAGCATGCCATGTCTGTGGTTGTGAAGGTGAAAGAAAAACTTATGGACTTTTTGTCTGTCCACACTGCGGATTATAATGGTGACTAAAACGGAGCCATAAATATGGCTAAAAAGTTCGAGAGGCACTTAGGCTATATGCCTTTGTGCGGGCTGAATGTGAATCAGCCCTAAACCTGCTGAAAAGAGCATGGAAGCCACTCAACTTGTTGGGTGGTAGTTCACATAGATGTTGCCGTTGTATGTTCTTCCTAGCTTCTTCAAGCAATTTCATATCTATTTCATTATAGCGATGTCACAGAAAAGCTACTAATCATTTCTGAAAATCCTTGCCTTAGTAGGAACCTGAAACGATAGGGAAGGCTCCATGCGGATCCTTCGCAGCCAAGCCCCTTTCCATGCTAAGCCTCGTGGAGGAGGCGATGCGGAAGGCTTAAGGTTACAGCACCTAAAAATTAGAAATTAGAATAGGACATAAGGAAGGACATAAGGAAAAGCCTTATTCAAAGCCATGGCATTATTTGTCGTCGATTATGGAGGGAATCGGATGAGAATTAAAGAGATAAGATCGATGAGGCTTGAGATCCCTCCTAGGGAAGCCCCTAGGACGAAGCCAAGAAGGCCTTCTTGGGCTGAGGCGGCGGAAGTCGCCAACCCTATGTCCAAGTATCCAAGGTTCAAGAGGCATCGAAGGCTATGGCTTCCAAAATGGGGAGGAATTTGGGTTAAGGTGACGGCTGAAGATGGTACATGGGGAGCGGCCCCCGCTTCTTACGGAAAGCCTGTCGCTGCCATCATCGATGATCACCTAGCCCCTATGCTTGAAGGCGAGGATTGCTTCGCCATAGAAAAGCTATGGGATATGATGTTCCGCCTTACGAAGCCCTATGGTTCCGAGGGTCTAGCCATGTGTGCCATTAGCGGTGTCGACATGGCACTTTGGGACCTTGTAGGAAAGCTTAGGGCAGCTCCCGTTTATGAGCTCCTCGGCGGCCCCGCCAGAGATCGGATATTCTGCTATGCCACAGGAAACGATACAGATTGGCAGCTTGAGCTTGGCTTCAAAGCTGTAAAGCTGGCATGTCCCTATGGTCCGGCAGATGGCCTCTGGGGGCTGAAGGAGAACGAGAACCTCGTAGCCAGGACCAGGGAGCTGGTAGGTCCTGATGTGGATATTATGCTTGATTGCTACATGGCTTTCGATGTCGATTACACGATACGATTGGCGAGGAGGCTGAGGCCCTATGGGCTTAAGTGGATCGAGGAATTCCTCATTCCTGAGGACTTGGATGGCTATTTGGCTGTGAGAAGGACAGTCAACTGGGTTTCCTTGGCTGGGGTAGAGCACTGGTTCTCGCCATGGCGCTTCAGGGAGGCTATAGAAAAGCGAGCCTTAGACATTCTGCAGCCAGATCTCTTCTGGGTTGGTGGCATAACGGCCTGCCTAAAGATTTGTCATATGGCTGATTTAGCTGGTCTAATGGTATGTCTTCATGGAGGAGCCAATAGCCCCTATGGACTTCATTTAACCTATGCCATGCCCAACATGCCATGGGCCGAATACTTCATAGGATCCCCTCCGGGAGTTCCTTTGGAGGAGGCACAATGGATACCGGGTGCTCCAGTACCTAAGGATGGCTATGTCGCGCCTAGCAAGGAACCTGGCTTCGGAGTACGTATAAAGGAAGAATGGCTAAAGCCCTTCTGGAATCCCTAAACCTTCTTTTACTTTACCCCTCAATTTTCTTCAAGGGCCTCAATTTTTACTTTTACACGAAGCTTCGAAGGATCTGTACCCTCGATTCTTCCACTACCCTTTAAACTCGATACTAGTCCTAGAATCGTATTCTTCAAGAGCCTTTGGACAAAGGGAACCATGGGAATCGATTCCCCATAGATTTCAAGAATGGTTTCCTGGTGGCTTAGGGGCTTGCATTGGCTAATGGGCACTTCTTTCCTCAGGATTGCCTTAGCCATCCCTTGGCAATCCCCGAAGCCGCACTGTCCGCAGTTTAGACCTGGAAGGGACTGTTTTAGGGCTTCTAGGGCATGGGTTTCCAAAAGATCCGCAAGTTTCGGTATTTCGTAGAGTCTGAATACTGGTATGCCTGCAAGGCTTCCTGAAAGATTAGGATTCCTGAAGATGTCGACGATTGCCATGATGGATCCTCCTATTCCTTCCATCTTCTTCGTAGCTTCAAGAGCCTCACTACCACTTTTTGATAAGCAGAGGATCTTAGGCAAAGCTGAATGGCTAAAGCCCTCGATGAGGATGAAGGATGCCTTTGGAGATACGGTCTTCAGTGCATTTTCAAGGTTTGGAGGAATATCGTAGCGCATTATCGCCAGCTCCCTTGGTGAAACAGCCGTAACTGAGACGGCTCCAGCCTTCGCATGGAGTTCCGTATCCTTCTCGGCTACATCGAAGCGACTATGGATGTGCTTTATCGTCGCGATGGCATATCCCCTTGCCTTGAGCTCTTTAATAAGGGCTTGAATCACAGTGGTTTTTCCAGATGACCTGCCGAGGCCTACGATGGCAAAGGTTTGAGCTTGGTAGCTCAACGCAAGCTCCCTTTTCAAGGAATCTCTTTGATGCTATAAAAATCGTTTTTTGTATTCGCCATAGAAAGGCTAGTGAAAAATGATCCTCGCGAAGGTAAAAACTCAAAAAAGTCTTAGAAAAATCCAAAGAAGGCCGTTTCAGGGCGAGGGGATGCAGGCTTTAGAAATCCGGCAGACTTGGCTAACCTTGCATCTTTCAAAAATTTCCATCTCAGGCTTTGAACCTTGCCCTATACGACTTCTACAAAATTGCTGGAAGTCTTTGCTTTTTTTAAAAAATATTCAGATTCAGCATCTTTATCATTGAGCTTTTTGCCTTTTCCTCTTTACGCGATTCTTGGTATCCTTCCTTTTCTTTTTTCGCCTAGAGCTTTTTTATGGCAAAAAGCCACGGCGATAAGATGGCAATAGCATAACCAAACAGAGGAGATAGATCCATAGGATCATTTCCTGTGCGATAGTTGATGAGCCAGAAGACATAGAGAAGAAAGGTCGTTAAAAGATACATGGCTAGATACTTGATAAACCTCGTCCTAGTCCTTACATCCTTCCCAGTCGCCTTCTTTATGGCTAGGTAGCTTGCAGGGAATGAGACTAGTATTAAGATCCACCAGATAAGCAAAAAATCCATGTCCTTTGCCCTTTCAATTCCGTAGCCTAGAACTGATCTTTAAAATTTTTACGGGCCGCCGCCTAAAAGAAATTGGATTTGAACTAATCTATCCATAACTTCGACGATTTCCCTCTCTATACCATGGCGCTTGATTTCATACTCCTCATGGGAGAGCTCCTTGTTCTCGAATCGCCTTTTAAGCTCCTTAAGCTCTTTGAGAAGCTCATCCCTGCGCTTCTCGAGCTCCTTTAGCCTCTGCTTCATTGCCTTTGGATCTTTCATCTTAGCTCAACGATTATTGGGGCTTCGACTACTTATTCTTTGCGGAAATTCTCGCTTGATTCTTCCAATAGGGTCTTTCTTTCTTTCGACTTTCTCCATTGAAGCATTCACATGGGAATCGGATAAGCTGAAGGCTCAGGTTGAAGAAGGAATACGAATGATTTTAATTCTCAAACCCGTACGATCCATTAATGGACTCTGCATTAACTGGAGAACGCATCTCGATTTTTATTGAAGGCATCGGAAGCATCGATGGTCTTTTTCAGCGTTTTCTAGCGCCTCGAACAGTCGAAGCCCTTATTAAAATTCTTCCAATCGCAGGAAGGGCAGCGCTTCTCGAAGGGGGCCTTTACATTCCAATTCCTTTGAAACTCGGGCTTGGAGTGGAGAAAGGGGTAGCCTTGCCGAAAAGGGGCTCCATAGGCTATTGGCCCTTCGCCAACGCCTTATGCCTTTTCTATGATACCATTAAAATGAGGACTCCTCTAAGCCTCGTTGGAAGAGTCCTTGATGACCCAAGGATTCTCAGGTCCGTCGTAAGCGGGACGAGAATCGTTATCGCTAAGTGGTCGCCATCCTAAAGATCCTGATTCTATTGTTTCCTCCAACGCTTTGGATGATTCCTCTAGAATTGAGCCTTCTTAGAACCTCTTTGGCTGTACTTATCCTTACGCCGAATCTGGAGGCGATGGCATAGGGAGTTATGGCACCCATTTTTTTGATTTCCTCTAGAAACTCCTTGCTTTCGATATTGAGGTTCTGGATGGCTCCTTCGCCCCTCTCAGAAGCCTTCGAAGCCTTTACTTCCTTCTTCTTACCCTTTTCTTCTTTTTTCATCTCTGTGACTTGGGATTTCATCATCTGGGAAATCGACTTCTTCCTGGCACCACCCATTTTTAACCCTCCTTGTTTTGAAGGCTAAGGATCAATAAAAAATTTTTCAAAACCTTATTCTTTTCGATAATTAAGCTTATTACTGATATACTTAATGCTTATGCCTAGTTATAAACTAATAACTTGGAAGGCTCGCCATGAAACTCATAACCATCAAGCTTCCAGAAGCCCTCATCGAAGGTATCGATGAGCTTGTCAGGTCTGGCATGTATCCGAGCCGAAGCGCAGCCATAAGGGCTGCGGTCCGTGACCTTCTACGAAGGGAGCTTTGGGATAAGAAGACCTAGCGATGCCTCAATCCCTCTAAGAATTCATGAACCCTTTTCTTGGCTACCTCGTAGGGAAGCTGGATAGGTGGATGCTTGAAGGCATAGGCGGAGATACTCGTCAAGGGTCCTGCAATTCCCCTGTCCAAGGCAACCTTCATAACCCTTATGACATCGATGATTACTCCTGCAGAGTTGGGAGCATCCCAGACCTCAAGCTTCACATCAAGGCTTAAGGGCGTCCCCCCGAAGTATGAGCCCTTTATCCAAATGTAGCATATCTTCTTATTGGCAAGGAATTCCACATAGTCACTTGGTCCGATACGCAGAGGAATCTCATAGGGTATCATGGCCCTTACGGCGCTTGTTTTACTCTCCCTCTTGGATTTCAGCCTCCCTTCCTCAAGCATGTTCAGAAAGTCCGTATCACCACCAATGTTTAGCTGATAGCTCTCCTCCACCTTAACTCCTCGCTCAACTAGGAGCCTTGCTAGGGTCTTATGAAGGATCGTAGCCCCTAGCTGGCTCATTACATCATCCCCAGCCAAGGGAAGACCGGCTTTCTTAAAGCGCCTTTGCCATTCTTTAGAAGACGCGATGAAAACGGGAATGGCGTTGATGAAGCCACATCGAGCCATAAGGGCTTCTTTGGCATAGAACCTTGAGGCTGCCTCACTTCCTACAGGGAGATAGTTTATGAGGATCTCGGCTCCCGCCTCCTTCAAGGCTTGAGCCACATCCACAGGTCTAAGGCTTGGATCAGTCTTAATAAGGGGCTTTACAAATCTTCCCAAACCGTCTAAGACAGGTCCTCTAAGAACTGGAACACCAAGTCTTGGCGGCTTCACCATTATCCTTGTGTTATTAGGACTTTGGAATATCGCATCTGAAAGATCCTTTCCAACCTTATTAGAATCTACATCGAAGGCTGCAACGAACTCGATATCTCCAGGTCTATAACCTCCTAGGTTGAGTTGTAGAAGCCCAAGGGCAGAATCGGCCATTTCTGAGCCTTTGTACAGATGTACGCCTTGAACTAGGGCCGAGGCACAGTTACCGATGCCTACTAGAGCCACTCGGATCTTTCTGGCCATTTTGGCCTCTCCTTCATAAGGAAACGTGAGTTTATTATAATATTCCTAGATAAATATTTTATCTATAAAAAATAGAAAAGAAAAATAAAAACTCATACCTGGGCATCGCTGATACTTCCATAGAGCTCCAAAAAAAGTTTGGCATCATGAGCCATTGATATGTTGTTCCATAGGACATAAATCTCCTTATCGACTTTTAGGAAGGGTCTTACAAAGTCGAAGTAAAGGCGCCTCATATCCTCCTCCGTATATCTGTACGCGTATGGTCGAGGCCCTAAGCCATGGAGCCTATAGTATAGGATTCCATCCTTAGATACCATAGGGCTCATTTTAAAGGGATCTAATGCAAGGATTAGGGAGAGCTCTTCTAGAAGCCTTTTCGTCCTCTCGAGGCTCCAGCTGGGATTCCTAAGCTCAAGGGCTAAGAGTAAACCATCCCTTCGAATTGAGTTGAAGAAGGATCGAAGGTCAGAGACGGATCCTTCCGAATAGGCGAAGGTAGGAGGACATTGGATCACAATGATCTTCGCTCCCAAAACCTTTGCGATATGGCGCGTTTTCTCCCAGAAGAGAAAATTCTCTTCTGAAGGCTTCAGGAAACCTATCCTCGAAGCCATTGAAGGATCGGGTTTGAAACCTGCCCTTCGCCATGTGGGACTTGTGGTAGGATGGGTTAATCCCTGAAAGGCCTTCATAGTAAATTCAAAACCTTCCGGAGCTTTTTCCCTCCATCGCTTTGCCGTCTCGGGTTTCGGAAGCTTGTAGAAGGTCGACTGGAGTTCTACAAGCCTAAAGGTCTTGAAGTAGGCCCTCATTCCACCTTTGATGGCAAAGCCGCAACATCCTACTTTCATTATTCCTGCCAAAGCTCTTCATAAAGGATTATTAGAGGATCCCCATTAGCTTTATCCTCAGACCTTTTCGAAGATACTCAGATTCCTTAATCTTTGGATGGCACTCGGCTAGGCTAGGCTAGAATAGAGAGCCGAAAAGAAAGGCTAAAAGACCAGCCATGAAGGAAAGGAGGGCTAGATTCTTGACCTTCTTCGCCATCTCCTTTGAAAAATCTTTAAGGAGAAGGGTGGAGGATGCAAGGAGCCCAAGGTCAGCCATGGTAACCATGGGAATGAATGGAAAGGAAACTAAGCCAAGGATCCAAGGTATGGGGCTTAAGAGGACGGAAGAGATGTAAAGAACTGAAGCTACCATGGCAGCCCTTCTCTCACCGTAGCAGACGGCTAAGGTCCTTATATTTCGGATCCTATCTCCCTCAACATCGACAATTCCTTTGTTAACCTCCCTTCCAGTATTGGAGAGGAAGACCATTAAGACGAAAATCAAGATATTTTCATGGACTTTATCGAGGGCTGCAACGCTTCCATAAAGAAAGGGTACAGAAACGCATGCACTCACGAGAAGATTTCCTAAAAATCCAGTTCGTTTTCCTATGGTCGTATAGGTTACGCTAATAACCCATGCCATGGCTGCGATGAAGAGGCAAAGGAGACTTGTAAAGAGGGAAGCTAAGAATCCCAGGACCGTAATAAGAAGTGCGTATGAGAAGGCTTCCTTTGGCTTTATAAGACCGCTCGGAATTGGGCGACTAGGTTCATTGATGGCATCGATTTCCCTATCGTAGTAATCATTTATCACCATGGAAGAGGCTGTTAGAAGAAAGCCTGTGATGGCTCCAAGAAAAATTTTCTCCCAGATGAAGATTAAGGCCTTTGGATACGCCATTATGGCGCCTACAATAACAGCAAAACCCATCATAAGGCAATTGGCCGGGCGCATCAGGCGTATGAAACCTTCGAGTTTTCCGAGGGCCATCAAGGTTTTCTCCTATAAAAATGAATTTTTAGGATAAAAGGAGTAGGCTTAAGAAGGAACCCTTAAACTTAGAATGATCATAGGTCCTTACAAATCTCAAGAGGTTTCATTAAATCATTCTTGATAGGGTTGCCCGATGGGACATTTCCCATCTAAAAGGCCTTTATTTACCCGTCTGTCGGAAATGCGAATGGTTGCTTCCCTTGCCTTGAGAGGACTTCTTTTATCGAAACTTTATAAGCTAGCTTTTCCTTTTTTTGGAGCTTCTAGGCAATGAGTTAAAAGAGGGATTGTTGAAAAGGTCGATGTCTTCTACGGAGATGACCTTCCTTATGGCGGTTATTATCCTCATATCGATCGCCTTAGGTTATCTTCTAGCGGGCTTTATTGGCATTTCATAATGAAAAATAGATAATGAAAAATAGCCACAATTTTCTAGAAAGAATCGCTAAGAAAGAATTTCCATAATTATCATTTCACAAGAGCCTTTATCCGAGGCCTCGTAGGGCTTCGATTATCTTGTCGACACTAGGAGCCTTCGAAACGATGAGGGGTATTCTCTCGAATTCAGCTATTTTAACGGCAAGCTCCCTATCGACTTCTTCCTCCCTAAGTCCATGGAGGACGACTATGCAAGGCTTTAAAGGATGAACCCTCACGGCAACCATAGGAGATCTGCCGTGGGTAACCCTTGTGAGGATAAGGGCCCTCTCAGTCGTAGAGCCTATGAGTCGCAAAAAGTCGCTTCCCGAAAGGGTTAAGATCGCCTTTATGGAGTCTGCGACCGTATAGCCATAAACGAGACGGTTGAGTCCCGTAGGATAAGCGACTACTACGCCCATAACAGCCTCACAAATCTTCGAGGCGTTTACAGGAGTGGCGAATTCCCTCATATCTAGAATAGCGTCCGGAAGATTGCTCATGAGACGGGCAAACTCCATAATACGTACGCCTCCCCTTTCCTCATCAAAGGATATGAGGGCCTCGATGAAGCGGCGGATGAAGGCAGCTCCAGGTGACTTGCGTCTACCAGTCTCGTAGTCGCTTATGACGGATGGCCTAGTTCCGAGCCTTTTAGCGAGGTTTGTCTCGGAACATTCGAAGGCTTCCCTCCACTTTTTGAGCATGAAACTTGGATTTGGAGAAAAGACGATTTCTCCGGCTATCTTTTTTGCAAGGACCTCCTTTACAGCTTCAAGGAAACTGGGCTCCAAGACTTTGACACCAACTCTCAAAGGATGCCCATGGGCTTTTGCCATGGGAGGGATTTCGCCAACGATTGTTTCGTTTTATAATCCAAGATTTAGGAAATTTAAGCCTTTACCGTCTGCGAATGATAGGATAGGATGCTTAGGAAAAATTTATGGCTACGGCAAAAATTCCAAGTTTGATAGTTTCAAATATTCCTCTCAATCTTAAGCCCTTTTTCTGTAAGATGATTCTTAGTAAATCGATCAAAGTTACTCTTAGAATTAAGTGAAATAATGTTTAGAAAAATATTATATGAGGAAAAGTCTATTGTATGAAAGAGCAGATAGTGTAGTCATGCCAGTAGCATAGGGAGAGGAGATGTAGGTTTAAATAATACCTTCAATTTTGATTTAGTTGCAATGGATGTTTTAAAAAGCGAAATCTTAGAGCTCCTAGATAAGGACAAGGAGTTCAGGTATGCAGTGGCTGGATACTTAGGCTTATCTGAGATTCTAAAAAGGCTTGGTGACCTCACAGATGGACAGACAAAGCTTAGGGAGGACTTCGGGAAGCTGTACGCACAGTTTAGCTTAAGGTTCGAAGAACATGACAGAAAATTCAATGAAATAGCCTTAGAATTGAAAAGTTTAAGGAAAGAGGTTGGCGGTCTTGGCGAGACTCTTGGAGTCCTTGTGGAGGACTATATCATCGAAAAGTTTGGAGATGAGCTTAGGCGTCGCGGCTTGAGTCTCGAGGAAATCAGGAGTCTGACGGTCGAGGGAAAGGAAATCGATGCAGTCTTCAGGGACAATGAGGCCATAGTTGTTGAGGTTAAAAGTGTTGTCCGAGGTGAAGATATAAGAGACCTTGCAAGAAAGCAAGAAATAATAGAAAGGGCATTTAAAAGGCCTACAAGGGCTATTATAGCTGGCATAAGGGTCGATAGTGCTGCCGAGAACTTAGCGAAAGATCTTAGAATAGAAGTTCTTAGAAGGTTACCTAGAAAGCAAATAGGACCGGGCACCCCTCTTTTATAATTAAAGAATTACAGGCATCGTAGAAATTCATCTCATTCCACCGATATTTTTAAATTAGGCGAAACGAGAAAAATTTTCTTCGGCATATGGTTCGGATACTGACAAGATAAGCCCACCATCCCAGTGGTGGGGT
>JAGTQN010000036.1:14036-14178 GCA_018396395.1 Candidatus Bathyarchaeota archaeon
TAGGCATGGCTTCCACAGCCATGATTCCTATATGGCGTTCAGGTCGTTCCGGAAGCCCCTCAGGCCCTCCTTAAGGGTCCTGAAGGAGCCCTCTATGGCATTCCTAAGCCTGAAGGTTACATGGATCCATGGAAGGCCTAGG
>JAGTQN010000037.1:0-10932 GCA_018396395.1 Candidatus Bathyarchaeota archaeon
AGCAGAAGTTATAGCGTCATCGCTAGCTACAGCTTTTATTTCATCATGAGACTTAACCTTAAGAATAGGTTTCTCCTCTATTTCGAATTCTTCGGTCCCCTTACTCTTCGCCATCCTCTCACTATCCCCCCAACGTAATCAGATTTTCTCTTCTTGACACTATACATACATAAATATTCTTGAAAATAAAAAAATGATATTATTTGAAAAACCTACTTACCTTTACGGAAGGACCACATTCTTCGGGTATTCCTTCCCTCCAGCCGTATGAATGGTTATCTCGACACTCTGACCCGGATTAAAAGCAGCCGCCGGCAGGACGACTATAAACTGGCGGCTTTCACCTGTTTTTACCGTTAGATTTTTCTGAAGTTCTTCCGGAGCATCGAATGTCGTAGTACCATTCCATACTGTTGCGCCAACAGCATCGAAAGGTTTGCCATTAATGAATATCAAATCAATTGTCACATCAACTGTTCCTGAGTTTTTTACCCTCATTGTGACGTTATATCCCTTTGAAGTTTTGTTTAGCTCTGCATATGCGCTTATAATCTCTAGCTTCTCGAACCTCGTGAAGGCTCCCGTTATGCCAACCATCCAGTAGGCTACCGCTATGGCTATGCTTATGGCTATGGCTACGATTATGATGGTTGCGATTACTGGGCTGACGGCTTTCCGGCTTTTAAGCATCCTTCGCATTTTCCCTCTTTCACCCCCTTTACCTAATTGTTTAATTGTTGATACGCCCTCCAATATTAGGCATGTGGATCTTTAGTACATACCAAAAGTACGCACATCAATCCGTACGCCCCAAGAGGATATGCGTACGAGCATCCTCTTCTTCTCTTCCAATTTTAAAGTTTATTTATAATAAACTCAAAAAATCTTTCAGAAAAACTAAACTATCCTAAAGGAAGCTATGGCACCTTTTAAGCAAAATATCACAAAGCCAGAAGAAGGTGAAAGGAAAAGGCTGATGCCCGTAACGTTGCCGAAAGGCTTTGAGCAAGGATCTTCCTAGGAAATTTCCTTTTTCAGACCCTTTTGTTGGTTGGGTTTGGGATCCCACGTTTAACCTTCGAAAAGTCTTTTTCTCCAACTTCCAGGGAAAGCTTCAGTAGAAAAGAGGATAAATCGGAAGCTAGAGACTCTTGCTAGAGAGATTTATGTCATCCATACACGAGCAGCTAAGGTTGAAATCATAGGTTTTAAGGAAAAGATAGATCCTTCTAAAGGATCTTTCAAAGTACCATAGTGCCAGAAGCCTAAAAGAACCATACAAAATCAAGGGAACATCGCATATAAGAATAAAAGATATCGCTCAAAAACTCTAAAATCAAGTAACATACATAAAATAAGCCAAAAGCAAAAAGCATAAAAAAGAGTTTTGCGAAAGACATCTCAAGTTTTCCCTAGGTTCAAGGAAACCTTTAACCCATACAAGCCGATATTTCATGTAGTATGGCATCCTTTAACCTCGATCCCCCATACGCCCATTATGTCAGCCTTACTGTGGCAATATTAAAGGAGAAGCTTGGCGAAAGCCTAGTTTCCATAGCCTTCTTCGGGAGTGTAGCCAGGGGGAAAGCCAAGAAGGAAAGCGACATCGACCTCCTCATCGTTCTGGAAGGCTTCGATGGCTCCCTCGGAGATCGCTTTCAGGTTTTCCAAGAAATCGATGGGAAGCTTATGGAATCAGAGCCTTTAGGGCTTTGAGAAGGCTAGGATTTGGAACCCTGATAAGCCCCATCCCCCTCACGAAGGAAGAGGTAGCGGCCCATCCACCGATCCTCCTCGACATCCTTATCGATGGAATAATTTTTTACGATAAGGAAGGGTTCCTTAAGGCATCCCTCGATGAGCTTCGAAGGAGGCTTAAAGCCCTTGGAGCCAAAAAGGTCCGCCTTCCTGACGGAAGCTGGTACTAGGACCTTAAGCCTGACTACAGACTAGGAGAGGTAGTAGAAATCTGAAGAACCTTGAAATGGCTAGGGATTTGATAGAAAGGCTTCCAGAACCCTCTTGGAGGCTAAGGAAGCCCTCAAAGGCGGAGACAATGCCCTAGCCATAAGAAGGGCCCAGGAGACCGTAGAGCTTTCGCTAAGGGCTGCCCTGGGGTTCATGGCTTTGGAACATCCAAGGGAGCACGACCTTTCTGGAATCCTTCAAGAGGTTGCTATTTTGCGAAGGCTTCCCGGTTGGTTCGAGGCAGAGATCCCCTTCATGGCATCCGTATCCAGGGACCTAGCCAGAAAGGGGGGCTTAGCCTTCTATGGAGATGAGCGGCTTTAAGGCCGCCTTCCTCGATCTTTACGGAAGAGGATGCCAAGCGAGCTTTGAGGGATGCGGAAAGGATTCACGGGAACTGTGAAGACTCCTAGAACTCCCTCCTAAAGGCTAGCCTTCCATGGATCCAAGTCCATGCGCTTCATCAAGAACCTTTATCCTAGCTACGAAGGGCAGGACCGAAGGAATTTTTCTTCCTTCATCCACAAAGCATAACATTCCTCCCTTTTCAAGATTCCATAGTTTCAGTTGTGTTGGGAAAATTTGGGCTTAACGGATCAAATCTGGACTAGGTTGGAAAATTCTAAATGGATTATAATAAGAAGGAAGGGAAGTATGAGGGGAAAATGAGACGAATCTTACGGAGGAAGGATCATCTGGAAACTTCTTACCGACCTACTGGGATTATGGTTGGCTTTGGCTTTTCATCCCAGTCGGACCTGTTTCTCTTGAGGAGGCTTAGCACATTCTGTATCGACTTTATGTTCCGAAACCTGGTTGCGAATACTTCAACAGCCCTCTCTGGATTCTTTTCTATCAGACTTCTGAGCACGAAGGAAGGAATGAAGCCCTCCTCATAGACCAAAGCCTCCAAAAGATCCTTATAGTTGGGAACCTTCCTAAAATCACCCTGGAAGAGTTCCTTCACCTTTCCATATTCTGGAAGGATCCTTATCCCTCCAACCTCATCGAAGACAATTCCAACATCCTTGGCATCAAGAATCTCCCTAGGAAACCTTACCCTTGGTATTTCAGGAACCTTCTTCCGCCCCTTCTCCTCGGATAGCTGTAAAGGAGTCTTTCCCTTTCCTGGAACCTTCCTCTCTCGGCTAAACCATTTTATGAATTTTTCAAAGGCTTCCTCGGCTTCTTTACCATTTTTAAAGACGGGATCCGTTGAGCCAAAGTATTCCTTTGAGGCTTCACAAAAATCCCTCTGGATCTCTATAGCCTTCTCTATATACTTTCCAGAGTAGTAATCCTTTATCGATTTAATGAAGGCTCTCTGCTCCTTATCCTTAGGATCCAGTATCCTTATGATCCCTGGAAAGACATAATAGTCGTCTTTAGGAAATATGGTTGCTGAGACGACATGTCCAATCTCTAGCTTTTCTAAAGCCTTCCTTTCCCTCACGAAGTATTCCTTCCCATCCTCAAGGTTTACGAGCAAAACACCTTCAGCCCTCTTCTCCTTTACCTCGAAGAAGCCCTCGATGCCCTTAAGCTTGGATTCCATAAGCATCTCCTCTATTTCGGCCATGGGACTCTCGGCATAAACCCTTGGCGGCGTAAACCTCTTATCGTAATAGTTGAGCTTAAGAAGCTTTCTGATTTCCGTACATTTCTTTGTAAATGCTGCCTCCGAAACGCCGAAGAGGCTCTCTACGCTTTTCGTAGAAACCCCGTTCCTGAAGACCATCCTACAATACGTATAGTAGATGCTAGCCCCCCAGACATAGGGGCTTCCCCTTACCTTCAACTTCCTAGCAACAGCCTTCCATAGTTTCATGCAAGCCCTTTTCTCATCATCCTCGAAATCCTGTGTTTTCTCCTTAAGAATATCCTGTACCTCTTGGATAATTTCCCTTTCTTCCCTAGGCGCAATTTAATTTTTTCGTGAAAAGCCTTTAAGCTTTCTCCTTGAGCTAACGGAAGGAATAATCCCTCCAGTTTCAAGATTCACTGCCCTCTGCCTTATACAATATTCTTCCTTTCGCTAAGACCTCCATGATGAAGCGGTTATCCCTTGCCCTCATGGCTTCGAACTCCTCCATCGTATAACCCAGAGGCTCGACTGGTATTCCAAAATCGTTCAGCTCCATGAGGCTTTTTATTCGGTCAAGGAATCCCTCTTTGAAATCCGCTATGACGAGGACATCGACATCTGAGCCTTCGTTTATGTCGCCCCTTGCGAAGGATCCGAAGAGGATAACCATTCGAGGATTCAAAGCCTCGATGAGCTTATTGACATAAGCCCCTATCTTCTCAAAAACCTCTCCACTTCTCTCAATATCGACCCTGCGTAGCTTAGGCATCGATCGGCAATCTCCTTCGTATAATACTTGTAAGCTGGACCGCTAGGATAAAGATTAGGATATCTAGAACCGATATAGTGCCTATCAAGCTCCCGTCCATAATCCAAGAAGGCTTGAAAAGAACCCACGATCTTTGATACTTCCTCCAATAGCTCAGTCACGGAATGGGTTATCAAAGCCCTATAACCTTTTTAAAGAAGCCCCTTCAGAGCCTTATCGGCCGCCTGCTGGGAAAAGAAGGCTGATGCATAATAGTTTCCATCTTCAGAATAATGCCTAGCGGTTTTAAGATCGACCAAAGCCTGATCGAGCCATCTTAAGCCTTCTTCTAAATTCAAATCGCATCCCTTTGCCTAATAAGGAAGTCTAAATATTCTTTTACTTTTCTTTTTTGACCTAATCAGTATTTCAAAATACTTGGAAGACTTAGATAGATGGTTGCTTTACTCCGAGGATTTGCTTGATGGTTTGGACGATGCTCGGGATTTCCTTAGCCTGTTAGATGATGTGATGTGATGAATTGTATGCTTTTGTAACCGTCTTGAGTTCGGGGTTTGTGTGTTAGAGCATCAACGGTAGTCCTTTGATGAGTTTTCCTGTTGTTGGGTCCATCTTGTAGCCCATTTGTTCTAGGACTACCACGCCTATGAGTGGTGTTGTGCCCTTTGGCCTTGCGATGATGGGGGATTGGGCTATCCTATCGTCTATTTTTATTATGGCGTTGGCTGTAAGCTCCACTTTTCCAACTCCTTCAGCTGTTTCGGCTGGGTGTTCGCCTAGCATCGGCAATGCGAGTTCAGCGATTATTTCTTTTGGTAGGGCTGGAAACGTTGCCCCAGTATCGACGAGGGCCTTTACCTCAACTTTCTTGACGTCTTCTATTTTGCGCCCCCCCTCTAAGTATTGGACGTAGTCAACAGCATTAAGGAATGTAGCCTTCACGTAAGTGTGCCCCATATTCGCCTAACAGAAAAAAAAAGATTGTGTGAGCGGGTATAAATGTTTAGTTGATTGGCATTTTGTTGGATCATCGTCCAAGCCCTATAGCTAAGAATTTGATTTTTGCTGAAATCTTCTGGGTTGTAGATTCTTCTTCCCTCGATTAAGATTGGCTGTTGCATGTTTTTGGAGAAGTCTTCTGGCTTGAATTTTTTGAACTCCTTCCATTCCGTTACGATGATCTAGCAGTCAGCGTCTTTGAGGCAGGACGGCGGAGGAAGCGTATTTGATTCTGTTTTGAAGATTATTCTGGCGTTGGAGATGGATACGGGGTCATATACTGTGATCTTTCCTCCTTCCTTCAAATTGATTTATGATTAGTATGGAGCAAAGTCGTTTAACAAAGCCTTTATTTTATACTCGAAGAAGAAATTTTTCCTTGGTTTTTCCGGCAACCTAAGCTCCGATATACTCATCCGAGCATGGACACGATTCCGCGGCTTCTTTTATCCCTAATTTCTTTTATAAGGCTTCTGTAACGCAGGATCATGGGTTCTCCGAGAAGATCCTCATTCTGGGAGCCCTCGATGGAAGCCCCCTCAAGTCGAGCCTCTAATTGGGCGTAGATCCTGGAGCTACCATGCCTAGTCCTCTTCAAGCTTTCATTAAGGGGCATTGAACCTTCACTTCGCTTCATGAGTTCCTCCAGATTTTCCGGTGGTATGGCGCCTCGGCTTATCATCGATATGTAGTCCCTTCCATATTTAGACTTCTCCTTGAGAATAGCCTCAAGGCTTACAGTGCTCAAAGCCCCATCCCCCTCAGTATCTTAAGGAAATCGTATCCATAGTTTCGTAAGTTTGTATATAGTCTCTATGAATCCAAGGACAATATGAGGGATCTGCATCCTAAAACCGTACTTGAAGTTCATTGGAAGGAAGGGAAATATGCCTATAGTAAGCCGTAAGCCTTCCTTCCGGGCATAGGCCTTGAAGACCTTGAGGGAATGTACAGTAAAGGAGCGAGAAGGAGGCTAAGGCAAGGCTCTTGGCAGCCATTCAGGAAAAATGGAATGGAATCGAATGGAGAAAGCTTACAGGCAACCGATATTTCGATGTTATCGCAGAAATGATCGAATACTTGGGAAAGAGGGTTCATAGCGAAGAAAGTCCAGGGAACTTAATCGATTATTTAATGCCTTGCCTTTACTTCCTTTCCTTTCCTTTCAATTCGATTCAATTTAAGGAAACGAGAAGAAACGGAAATTTCGTGGGCTTTCAACTAACCAACAAATCCATCGATCAATAAACTTTTACGCTTCAATCCCTATTTTAATCTGGGGATCGATAGGGTTGGTTCCTCCTAAGGAGATTCCAAAAATGCCCGTTATGGAAGCCGTAATCGACATCCTGGAGGACGAGGGCGTAAGGTATATCTTTGGCATTCCAGGTGCAGGCATCCTTCCGTTCTACAAGGCTTTGGAAGGCTCAAAGAAGATTACCCATCTTCTCATGCGCCATGAAGAAGGCGCCACCCATGCGGCCGATGGTTACGCCAGGGCAAGCGGAGAGGTTGGAGTTTGCGTAGGAACCTCCGGTCCTGCGGGGACGAACATGGTGACGGGCCTTTACGCGGCCAGGGTGGATTCTATACCCATTATCGCCATAACAGGCCAGAACGTAAGGGCCCAGCTTGGAAAAGAAGCCTTCCAGGCTGTGGATATAGCGGAGATCGTGAAGCCCATTACGAAGAAGAGCTATTGCGTAAAGGAAACGGCCCAGCTTCCCCAGGTCTTTAGGGAAGCCTTCCGCATAGCCAGGGAAGGGCGCCCTGGTCCAGTCCTCATAGACCTTCCCTTGGACGTTCAGAGGGGCGAGGTCTACTACGATGCCGAAAGCGATGGACCCTTGGAGATCTTCAAGCCTGGACCGAATCCTAAGAAGGTTAGGAGGGCCTTAGAAATGATTCTAGAAGCCCGTAACCCAGTCTTCATTCTGGGCGGGGGGGTCATATGGGCTAATGCCTGCGAGGAGCTCGTAAAGCTGGCGGAGTATCTAGCCGTCCCCGTAGTTACGACCCTCATGGGTAAGGGGGGCATACGCCCGGACCATCCCCTCTATGCGGGCCAAGTTGGTGTCTTCGTTGATGTTCCGCCAGGGAATAGGGTCTTCCTGGAATCTGACCTTGTGGTTGGCTTCGGTTGCCGTTTTTCCGATAGGCATACGGGAGCCCTAGACGTTTATACGAAGGGAAGGCGCTTCATTCATGTAAACATAGAGCCCGACCACATCGGTCGAATCGTACCGGCTGATCTAGCCATTGTGGCGGATGTGGGGCTCACCCTTCGGGCGATGCTCGAGGAGGCTAAACGCCTTACGCCTAGGCGGGAGCCCAGCCAGAGGGTTAAGGAAATACCTGAGCTTAGGAAACGCCTTTCGAGGCGTATGGACTTCGATGAAGTTCCCATAAAGCCCCAGAGGGTCTTCAAGGAGATCAACGAGTTCTTCGACGAGGATACAATCTTCGTGACGACCATAGGGCTAAACCAGATGCTTTCCAGCCAGCTTCAGAACATATACAAGCCGAGGCATTACCTCGTTCCAGGAGGTGCTGGACCCCTAGGCTGGGATCTTCCAGCTTCCATAGGGGCTAAGCTGGCGAGGCCTGAAAATCTTGTCGTAGATATTACAGGCGATTATGGCTTCGGTTTTTGCGTGGAGGAATTGGCCGTCGCCGTCATGTATGAGGTTCCAGTCGTCTTCATAATCCTCAACGATGGGCACCTTGGCCTCATACGCCAGACCGAAAAGTATGTCTATCAAATGCACTTCGCCGTCGATACATGGTATACGGATCGATTAATCGGCTATCCGCGCCTCATAGACTTCGTAAAGCTGGCGGAAGCCTTCGGAGCCATAGGGGAAAGGGTGGAAAAGCCCGAGGAGCTGAGGGGAGCCTTCGAGAGGGCCGTAAAGGCTAACCATCCTTACGTAATAGATGTGATCATCCATAGGGAAACGGACGTTTCTACAGGAACGAGTATAGATGCCATCGTGGAGCGCTATTAAGCTAATTCATCCGTAAAGGTTCCCAAAGCTCTATCAAAGACCATAAAAGCGAAACCTAAATAAAAGAGCTTTTACACAATGTCGTGACTCGCCATGCCCATAAGGGATCCTTTCAAGAAACAACTGGCTCAACAGCATAGGCTTTACGTCAAGATATGTAGGGAATGCAACTGCAGGAACTCGCCAAGGGCCATCAAGTGCAGAAAATGCAAATCCCACAACCTCCGCTGGAAGCGTAGGGAGAGGGTAACGAGGCGTTAGGATCCTTCATGGCTTTGATGGACCTTTATCCTGGGAGGAAAACCTTTCTATCCCGATCATCTTCCTTCCCCTTAAAATGCGTAGGATAACTTTTTATCCGCTTCCTTGAAGCCCAGTTCGCACGATAAAGCCTTCTTCTGAAACTGCTAGCCTCCCTTATTTCACCAAATGGGCGATACACTGCCTTAGCCGATAATCAGGGAAGTTCAAAAGTTACCGATCTCTTTAGGATCGCAGTTGGCTTAATATTACCCTTGCTTATAAATGCAAAATGACGCCAACTGTTAAAGCCTGCATAAGATGTTAGTTAGGAAGTTAACGCTTCGTTCTTAAGGCGTATATTGAAGCATGCTGGGGCGATGATGTCGCATCCAAATGCCTTCAGTACAAACCGCGCCCACCTTTGGCATAGCGAGGGCAAATCCGCTCCCCTCCCGCCCTCCTCATGGGCCCCTACACAAACCTCGGCTTTGATTGCCAAGGCTAAATTAGCTCATTCATAATGTCCTTATCCGAATCGCATGGAATGGAATTGAGCAAAATTCTTGAATCCTCAAGCCCCACGGACTTAGGCTTCCTTAAGGCTACGCTGGACGCTTTTCTAATTTATTTCGCTAAGAGAAGAAGGCATATATCTTCCTCATTTTATAATTATTATAGCCTTGAGCCCTTGGGACATCCTTTTCATCTTAGGCTTTTCCCTTACATGGATAGGTATCCTTATCGTTATGGCAGCCTTTACCCTAGGTTCCCTTACGAAGCTGAGGAAAGTTGGGGAGGGAATAGGCGGTAAGGAGGAAGGGAGAGTCGAAGGGAAAGGCGAGGAGAAAGGCGAGGAGAAAGGCGAAAGAAAGATTGAATGGGGGGGCGTTATTTTCATAGGACCCTTCCCCATCGTCTTTGGCTCAAACCGCCGATTTGTCAAGGCTTTAGCCATTGTAGCCGCCGTCTTGGCTTTGATCATCCTTGGCTTCACTATCCTCATGCTCACTTAGGAGCATATGCCCTTTAGGAGGTGATCTGTTTGAAGGCAGGAGAAATTTGCGGAATCTGTGGAATAAGGAGGGCATCCTATCTATGCCAAGGATGCCAAAGGAGGATTTGCGAGGCATGCTATGACCTTGAAAAGGGACTGTGCATCGACTGTTCATCGCTCCCAAAGTTCGCATCCTCAATTCTAGGGCTAAGGTTTGAGAGGATCCTTAGCCTAGGCATAGCCCTTACAATGCTTGGCATTTTCCTCATGGCGATCTCTAGTATCTTCAGGATCTGGGGCTCTGGCTCTGGTGGAGGGATCGTCATAGCCATAGGACCCTTCCCCATAGTCATCGGAGAGAAGGTAAGCCCCGACATTGTCGCCTTTATAGGCATACTTCTCACCCTCTTGACCTTTGGCCTCATCGTCATACCCATCTTGCGAAGGATTAGGATAAGGAAGGAGCGTAAGGCTAAAAGGGCTTCTGAGCCCCCCATACCCGTACCTGAAGAAAGCATCGAAGGTGAGGCTTCAAGGGGACTAAAGGACTATCTAATAGCCCTAAGCCTCCCTAACCTAGATGAAGGAAGCCTATCGATCCGGATCCTTGGAAGGGATTTAAGGATAGAGGCATCCTATCTTAAGGGCGAAAGGATCACCAAAACTTACAGGTTTCCAAGGGAGTTTTTGCCCTCGGCCTATGAATACAGCTATGATAGGGGAAAGGGGCTCCTCATCATAAGGGTTTCCCTAGTCTCTTCAAGGGCTCCTAAGGAAGCCTAAAGGCTTTTTATTCCTTCATGGGTGCATCCTCGATGCCCCTTTCCGTTATGGCAAAAACGGCCTCGCTCTCAGGAAGGTAGGGGCTGTCGATGACATGGGCTATCCTGAGGTTTCCCTTGGACTTCCTGAGGTATATCCTTGTCGTAGCAGTATGGGCTAGGACATGACCCCCTGCAGGCTTGTCAGTAGGTCCGAAAAAGACCTGGGGGGATGCGATGACTTGATTCGTCACTACGGCAGCGATGTTGTAAGCCTCGGCAAGCCTCAGCAAAGAATGGAGATGATAGTTGAGCTTCTGCTGCCTTAGGGCTAGGCTCTCGCGGCCTACATACTCGCTCCTGAAGTGGCTTATTACAGAATCCAAGACGACGAGCTTGACGTTCTCCTTTGGAACGACCTCAAAGGCCTTTTCCACGATAAGCGTCTGATGATCAGAATTGTAAGCCCTAGCCGTTATGATATTCTTAAGGATACCTGCGGGATCGTAGCCCCTCGAGGAAGCGATTTGATAGACCCTTTCTGGCCTGAAGGTCCCTTCGGCATCTATATAAAGCGCATTGCCCCCTAGTCCTCCCTCCTCTGG
>JAGTQN010000037.1:10938-14022 GCA_018396395.1 Candidatus Bathyarchaeota archaeon
CTGGCATGTCACGCAAAGGGTTAGGCAAAGCTGGGTCTTGCCTACGCCATATTCTCCGATGAGTTCCGTCATGGCCTGGGTTTCGATACCTCCTCCAAGAAGGGTATCTAAGTTCTTGCTTCCAGTCGTTAGACGGGCTACTGACTTCCGCTTCGCGAGGAGTTCATCGGATCGAATGAAATCGATTTCCAAAAGCTCCCTGGCAGCCTGGGCAATCTCGGCAGCCTTTGTTTCCGTGAGACCAGTAGCCTCCGCCAGAAGCCTTGCAGGGGTGACGGCTATGCTTTCTACGGTTATGTAGCCCGCTTCCCTGAGCTTCGCCGCCGTTGCGGCTCCAATGCCCGGGACGTCCTCGAGCCTTTTCAACTTAGAAGTCATTTTCCCTTAATAAATAGCGTAAGGCGCACTTAAGGTTTTAAAAGGCAAACCTTTTTATGCTTTATGGTTTTCCATCGAATTCTTCAATTGGCGAAGCGAGGAATCGAGGGATAGAATTAGGAGTAGAAAGAATAAGGGATAGGAATAGGGGTAAGAGTAAGCGTATGGCTAAAAGCTTAGGCTTCAAAAACCATCTAAAACTTGTAGCCTTCGATCTAGATGGGACCCTCACATGCATAGACAGCATTTGGAGATACCTTCACGAAGCCTTGGGAACCTGGGATAGGGCTTCCATCTATGCGAAAAGATATGAAAGGCATGAGATAAGCTATGAAGAATGGGCCCGCCTCGATGTAGCCCTATGGAAGGACATTCCTATAGGAAGGATAAAGGAACTCGTTGATCGAATACCCTACGTAGCCAATGCCAAGGAAGCCATCCGAATTCTGAGGCTAAGGGGGATGAAGGTTGGTGTCATCAGTGCAGGACTCACGATCCTAACGGAAAGGGCATCTAGGGAGCTGGAGCTTGACTTTGCCTTTGCTAATGCCTTGAAAGTTCAGCATGGAAGGTTGACGGGTGATATCGAGGTCTTCGTCACCTTCGATGGGAAGGGGTCAATCCTAAGGTCGATAAGGGAAGGATATGGCCTTAGGGCATATGAATGCGCTGCCGTAGGGGACGATGAAACGGACATCAGCCTCTTCCAAGAGGCCGGAACCCGCATAGCCTTCAATCCCAAAAGCCCTAGGCTTGAAGCCCTTGCCGATGTCACCATAAGGAGTTGCGACCTCATGGAGGTCCTTCGCTTCCTGGGCTTAAATGAAAAACCTATTAGATGCTATTCTTAAGGGCTTCGTAGCTCTGTCCCCTCATGGGGATCCTTACCTTCGTCAGGTCATGGAGGAAAGCCTTCATGGCTTCTGGATAGGCTGTATGGATGGGAAAGAGCTCCTTGGGCTTTATCTCCCTAACGATGCGCCTCAGGTCCATGGGGTAAACATGCCCCGAAGAATGGAGATGGTACATGGGGGCTCCGAAGAGGCGAAGCCAGTTTTGGAGCCTCTGGAAGGCTATCATGCGCTCCTCCTCGAAGGGCTCCGATGAGCTAAGAAGGTAAAGGCTTCCAGGTGGGGGCTTCAGCTCCCTCACTTCCCTTTCGCTGTAGAAGGAAGTGCAAAGGATGAAGCCTGAAGGCTTCGCCTGGATCTCGGCCTCCACATCTTCGTATGGAAGGATGTCCACGCCTATCCTGGGAGGACGAAGCTTCTCATCGCCTTCCAATGCCTTTAGGACAGTAAGGATGGGTTTTGTGGCTGCAAGGAATCTTCCCGAGGTTTTTGCAACCATTTGGATGGTCTTGATCCTGTCAACGTCGGAGGCTGCAAGGTCCAGGATGGCGAGGTTTTCGCACCTTGATAGGATCCCTTCCAGCTGGCGTTCCACATCCAGTTCCGTGTGGGGAGATACGAGCTGCCCGACATTCGTCCCTTCGCATATCATTGTAGTAACGCCCCTATGGGAGGCTTCCTCGAAAAGGGAAACGGGAGGCCTATATCGCCCGTGGAGCCTGAAGTCCCCTGTGTAAAGAAGATTGCCGGATGATGTTTCTACAAGGAAACCATAGGCACCCGGAATGCTATGGTCTACGCTGAAGGGCTCGACCTTCAGGTTGCCTATGAAGATTTTTTCGCCGCTATGGAAGGTCTTGAATTCCAGATGCCCATATTCCTTAAATCCCCTTTTACCCCGCCCTGTTCCTAGCCAAGCCTTCAGGAGCTTGTAGGGGCATTCTCCTAAGTATACGGGAGTCTTCTCAGGAAGGGCTGATATGAGTCGCCAATGGTCCCCATGGGCATGGCTTATGAAGCATGCATCCACCTTAAGCGCCTCGTCTTCTGGAAGCATCCCTACTTGTCTGAGGTCGGAAAGCCCCCGGGGCTCTGAGAAGATGAATTCGAAGAAATCGAGCCATTGGCGATAGTTCATGCCTAGGTCTAGGAAGATCCTCGTCCTTCCTTCTTCGAGGAGGATCTGGTTGCCTCCTATGAGACCTTCAACCCCACTTAGGAATCGTATCTTAACCAAAGTAAGGTAAAATAAGAATTCGAGGAAGAAAAAGGATTTTCGCTCATATTAGGATGATGTGGCATGCCTTTTCTGACTGTAAAATTTGAGGGGAATAAGCCCGGGGCTTAATAAAGAACGTGAAACCCGCCTAAAGAATGAGAGGAGAAACATGCCACGTCTTATTAATATAGCGAGGATTTTTACTCTTTATAGCCCAATTCGATGAAGTATAGGACGAAAATCCAGATCATAGTCCTAGAAGTTCGTAGCTAAAGTAAAGGAACTTCTTTATTTTAATATTAGACTATTTTTAATCTTATCTTTCCGATGAGCTTGAACCCTTCAAGGATTTTATCGTCGATTCGCCTTTGCTTCCAGCCCATAATGACCTATATATGTCGTATGAATCCAAGCGATTTCTGAAGGCCGTGTCCTATTCTAGCTACCAAACCGTATCTTCACTATTGGCAAAGACGAGGGTTGGAGAAGATATAATGATATAAAAAGGTAAAGTTATTCTTTTGGCTGAGTCTGAAAATAAAAATGAAAATAAAAAAAGAAAAGAAAAGAGTATTGAGATGCTATTTGGGCTGAGTTGGTTCTATTTTCTGCCATCCATAACTATGGCAGTTTTCC
>JAGTQN010000038.1:0-502 GCA_018396395.1 Candidatus Bathyarchaeota archaeon
GAGGCCGAATTCAGAGGAAAGGAGGCTATGCTCTCCGTCGTGGATGAAAGCCTTAAGGTTGCGAATAGCCGGAGGGCGGATCTTGGGCAACTCATGGAGGATCTCAAGAACCGCCTGAACGATCTTATGAAGATGCGGGAAGAAGAGGAGAGGAACCTCCGCCAAACCATCGATCTTATGAACAAGAGCATCAAAAGGAAGGAGCTTTTGGAGGCCGAGATGGCTGGTGCCCTCTCCATAGCCCAGAAGGCCAAGAAGGCAATCTCATCCTTCGAGGTCCAGTTGGATCTTGCCGAGAAGATCGCCATCGAGGATCTGGCCCTTTCCAAGATAGAGGAAATGGGAAAGGCCAAGGCGATCGAGGGCATCTATGGAAAGCTTATGGACCTTGTTAGAATCCCTGGAGAATACAGGGCAGCCCTTGAGGCAGCTGCCGGGGGATGGCTGAAGGCCCTCGTCGTCAGGGATATGGAGGTTGCTAGGCAGTGCGCCGAGAGCCTCA
>JAGTQN010000038.1:525-14000 GCA_018396395.1 Candidatus Bathyarchaeota archaeon
AAAATCATACCTCTGAGGAATATGCAGGGAATAAATCCCGTCAATCCACCCTCCATGGAGGGTTTTATAGGCGTGGCATCCTCCTTTGTGAAGGTCAGGGATGAATTCGTACCGGCAGTCATGTTCGTCTTCGGGGATACACTTGTAACGGAAAACGCCGATGTTGCCCTATCATACTCGAGGAGGGGCTACAGGTCCGTAACCATCGACGGGGATCTTTATGAGGCGGAGGGTAGCCTCGAGGGAGGCTATTATAGGGTCCCCCTGGAGCTCTCGAAGCTTCTTCCCAAGAAGGAGCAGCTTTCAAGCCTGAACGAAGCCGTGGCGAAGCTTGAGGAGATCCTGAGGCAAAGGGATCAGGATATAAAAAATGTCAACGAAGAAATCGAGCGCCTTAGGGGCGAATACCAGAAGAGGGAAGGTACCCTAAGGAGGTTCCAAGAGGAAGCCTCGGAAGTTTCGAAGAGTATGGAGAGGATCGAAAGAAACCTTAAGGAGCTCGATGCGAGGATAAAGGAACTCGAAAGGCAGCGGCAGATCAACGAATCCTCAAGAATGAAGGATCAAGAGCTTCGGGAGAACTATATGAAGGAGATGGCCGAACTCGAGGAGCGCATTAAGGCTGTTAGGGCTTCCATAGGACCGTCCATCATAGCCAAAACGGAGTCTGAGGCATCGGAGCTCCTCAAGGCAATAGCCCAGATCCAGGAGGAACTCGCGAGGATTGACGCTTCCATGGCCTCTGTAGAGGCGAACATCACCTCAACCCTAAAGCCCGAGCTTGAAAGGTCCAAGACGGATCTGATGGGATTGGATTCACAGATCAAGTACTTGAATGAGCGCATAGAGGAATCATCGAAGGCCTTGGAGGCGGCTAGGGCCCAGCTCCAAGAAATGGAAAGAATGAGGGAAGACCTTTCCAAGTCCTTATCAAACGTAAAGGACGAGACGAGGAAGTTCCAAGAAAGCCTTTCCTCGATAGACGAGGAACTTCGAGTCCTAGAGGAAAAGCAGGGAGCCCTTCTCAAGGAAATCCATGATCTGGAACTCCAGGTTCAGGCGAAGGTTTTGGAAAGATCCTTCTTAGAAGAGGAGCTTCGGAGGCTTGGCTATGAGAAGCCCCTAGAGGTTTCAGAGCTTCAAGTGAGGGAGGCAGAGGGGCTCCAGCCTAAGATCAAATCGGAACTGGATAGCCTTGGCTCCATAAATCAGCTAGCCATAGCCCAATACGCAGAGCAGAAGGAAAGCTACAAGCAGCTTTCCAGCAGGCTTAATGAGCTAGAACAGGAGAAGCTGTCGATACTAAGATTCATAGAGGAGATCGAAGGTCAGAAACTTCAAGCCTTCCTAGATGTATACAACAAGGTCAACAAAAGCCTCGCCTTCTTCTTCAGCAAGCTGACAGGAGGCGGTCGATGCGAGCTGAAGCTCCAGAACCCTGAGGATCCCTTCTCAGGGGGCGTCGACCTCATAGCGGAGTTTCCTGGCAAGGGAGCCAGGTCCATAAGCTCAGCCAGTGGGGGGGAAAAGTCCGTAACTGCCTTGGCTTTCCTTTTCTCCATTAGCCAGATCCATCCAGCCCCCTTCTACCTTATGGATGAGGTGGATGCCCATCTTGATCCTTTCAATGTCGAAAGACTGGCCGAGCTCATTAAAGAATCGAGCAAGGGCCAACAGTTCATTTTTGTAAGCATAAAGGATGCCCTTCTGGATAGGGCCGAGAAGGTCTATGGAGTTTTCGTCCAAGACGGCATTTCCAGGGTTGTAGCCCCCCTCCTTCCTCCCAAGGAAGAGGAAAGTCTAAGGTCAGTGAGCCTTGCATGAAGGAAGCCTCAGGCTCCTTGGATAAGCCCTTCTGGCTCAGGGAGCCCTGGTCCATCCTTTTCGACCTTGAAGGCCTCGAGAAAAAGGAGAAGGAAAGGGAAGTATGGTCCATAGATATTCGGGGCCTTTTGGAGTCCTTCCTAGAAGAGCTCCGGAGGCTTTCTTCCATAAACTTCTCCATTCCTGGCATGGCCCTTCTATCCTCAGCCATCATCCATAGGATAAAATCGGAGCTTGTCCTAAGGCTTGAGGAGCCCCTGAAGTCCCCACCTCCTGAGAAAAGCCTTCCCGAAGGACCTATACCAATCCTCCCCCTTCCGATACGCTATGAGTATGGGACCCTAACCATAGATGATCTCCTGAAAGCCATAAGGGATATTCTGGCTTTGAAGCCCGAAGCCCCTCTTTCCAAGGATTTGTCCTCCAGTCCCCTCAAGGCTATGGCTATTCCCTCGGGGCTTCCATCCTTGGACCCCTACCTAGTGAAGATCGAGGAGTTAACTGATGGGCTCTATGAAAGGCTTCTGGGGCTCCTCAACAAGGATGCCTTCATACCTTTCTCGAAGGTCATCGAGAAGCTTCCAAGGAGGGAGGCCCTCATTACCTTCCTTGCCCTCCTATTCCTCGCATGTCGTGGGAAGCTCAACCTTTGGCAAGAGGAGGAGCCTGGAGAAATATACATAAGCCTTCCCCAGGGGATAGACCTTGAGCCGTAAGGGGCTTTTGGGGGACGAAGGAAAAAACGAGGGGGACGATGCTGAGAAGCTTCGTCTCATAGAGGCTGCCCTCTACGTAGCTGGGCGCCCTTTGGATCTGAAGACCTTATGCTCCGTTACTGGCGAGAAAAGCAGGAAAAGGATTCTGAAGCTGGCAGAAAGGCTTCTACAGGAATATCGGAGACGTGAAGGGTCTTTAGAGATCCTTAAGCTTTCAGGGGACCGATTTGTAATGCAGCTTAAGGCTATCTACGCTCCCCTGGTCAGGAGGCTATCCATAAAGCCCCTCCTTTCATCAGGTCCCTTGAAGACTCTATCCTATGTCGCCCTCAACCAGCCCTTAACCCAGGCTGAACTGGTGGCGGCCAGGGGCTTGAAGTCCTATGGACATGTAAGGCAGCTTGAGAAGATGGGTCTTTTGGCCTCCGTGCCCTCAGGGAGGACGAAGGTTCTCAAGACTACCGACATCTTTGCTGACTATTTCAACCTGAGTAGGGATCCGGGAACCATGAAGAGGCAGTTCAGAGCCCTATTGGAATCCCAGATGGCTGAAGGGCTAAAGGATTTAGGGGAGGCTCGGGAAGGGAGGGGCGTAGGCGATCGTAAGGAGGGAACGAATAAAGCTTTTAAGGAGCACAATACTTCCGAGAAGGGAGTCTAGAAAGATAAAGCTTGAGGTAATCCCCTATGCCCTATTGGCATGATGACCTGAAGAAGAGGAAGAGGAGCGGAGGAAGACGCTGGCCCTTCAGGAATCGGAAGAAAGCGGAGCAGGGAGGCTATCCAGCTGAGACGATACTAGGCAATCCGAAGGTAAGGCTACAAAGGGCCAGAGGGGGGAATTTGAAACAAAAGCTCCTTAGTTCCAATGTTGCTAACGTCTTAGATCCAGCTTCCAAGAAGGTTCAGAGGCTTGAAATCCTCAGGGTCGTCCAAAACCCTGCCAATAGGGATTATAGCCGAAGGGGCATCATCACAAGGGGTGCGATCATTGAAACCCCCGCTGGAAGGGCAAGGGTTACTTCCCGCCCTGGTCAAGATGGTGTTGTAAACGCAGTATTAATAGGATAGGATCGAAGAAAGAAAAGTAGCTAGAGGGCTTTAAAAATAATATACAATATTATGGAAGCCTGAAGGCTGGGAACTCCTTGAAGCTCAAAGATATGCTAATCGTCTGGCCGAGTTATTTCGATGTTTCCCTAAGCCGTTCCATGGGAAGGAAGGTTCCTAGAGCCATAGCCGTTGAAAGGCCCAAGCTGGGCGACCTATGCGAGGCCGCAGAACGCCTTAGCCTTAGATTTAAGGAGGTTAAGGATGCGAGGCATCCCCCAAGATGGTGGGAAGCCACTGGCTATCTCATCATCGAGAAGAAGTTTTCCAAGGCAGCGACCTTAAGGCTGCTAGCCAAGGAACTAAAGGCTAAAGCCGGAGAATCGAAGAAAAAATAAAATAAAATGAATATGGAAGGGGCAAAGGCTTCCTATTGGGATTTATCCTATATTTACTGATCCTTTGCTCACCTTGTTTAAAACAATTCCATTTCCTTTCTATCGTTATAGAACCTTTACTACCTCTTGATCAATGGCCTTATCGGTTCTAGGGCCATCTTAATCGCATCAAAGCACTTCTGATGGGCATTACCATAGTTGTAGAAGTTTATCGTATCAACCCCCTCACTTTTTAAGGCATCTACTATGCCTGGACTAAGGTTGTAGGTACCTGGAAGGAGGTTAAAGCCCACCTGGATGCCAGCCCATGGGACGATGAACCTTAGGATGGCAGCCTGATGCTTAAGCTGCTGCGGTCCTTGGGGGCTTATCATAAAGTTATCAACGATTCCCTGAAGCCTTTTTAGGGGAAGGGAAAGGTCCATAGGAAAGGCGATCTTCACTTTTCTTCGGCTTCTCCTAATCCTGTCCCTCACATCCTTAAGGCACTGAAGGATTGTTTCAGACTGGAATTCCTCGAAGCGGCTTAGGCCCTCAACCTGACGTTCGATTTCCGTAAATGAAGGCGTACTGAAGGCTCCCCTAGAAATGGCATCCCAGACCTCGGGCTCCAGATCCAGGTAGACCTTCATTATAGCCTTTGCAGCCCCCGCCATGGCTTCCCAGTCGTATCCAGCATCCCTAGCAGCCCTTCTGCAAGCCTCGCAAAAACAGAGCGTCAGGAGCCTTCCCACGATTCTATCGACTACGAGACCCCTAGGCGGGGGCATGACGGTTCCAAAACCCAAGGATTCGAGTTCAAGGCCATCAACCCTATAGTTCGAGGTTATGTCCTCTAGCAAGGCGAGGAGATACTCCCTCGCATCGGGATTGTTGGGACAAAGCCATGTAGGATCCCTTAGCCCAAAGATGTTCTCCGTCGCAAACTCAGGGTTCTCTGCTGCCAGCCTCTCGTTCCTCGAACATATCGTCCAGGAGGAAACGCTAACTCCCCTTCTCTCGGCCTCCTCCGTCGCCACCCCTAGGGCATCGAAGCCCGAAAGCTGTCGACTAAGAATAGGCTTAAGCCTCGTATTCCTATAAAGTTCGAGGTGGGGCTTGAAGTACACGACACCAGCCTCGGGGATATATAGGCGCCTTTTCAGGTTATGGGGAAGGAAGAAACCTCCCCGAAAGGGTGGGCCTCCATGGTAGGTTGTTGCGAGGTTCACTGAGTTGAGCCCGGCCCTATCCACGATATTGTCGAAAACGACCTTGGGTCCATCGTCAAATAGGTCCCATGGGTGAAGGTACATTCCTGCGATCAAGGCATCACCCTAAAAAGGGGCTAAAAAGAAGGAGAAATAAAAATTAAACTGGGAATAGGAATTCCTATCGTATCAATATTATCCTTTCCTTTCCAATCCTTTCATTTCTTTTTCAAAACCAATCGATTTTCTTATCATATCCAGACGATAACGTTTTACCTACCTCTTTTGCCACGGCGATGACCTTATTCTTGCATGGGTACTTAAGGTCGGAGAAACGTCTCGTACCGTACGCGTCTCATCGGGCTTTTTAGGACAATGGATTACCTCGGCATTCGATGATACCCCTTGCACGTCTTATGAAGTTTTCGCATAGAAAACACTCGATAAAGGCTATTGTCTTTCCCTTGACAGGGCAGTCAACAGCATCTTTTCGCATCCGGTTTAACATCCTCGCTCCAAGTCCCTTGAGTTCCTCCTGAATTTCCTTAGGAACTGGAAGGCTCCTCTCGAGAGTCTTTGCCCCAATTCGATACCTTGGCTGAATGCTCAGCTTCCTCGCCCCCCTTCATTAACAGGGCCGCCAGTTTTTAAAATTGAGGGTGCAGGCATCGATCCTCCCGAATCGCATATGTCTTATCATAGCCCTTCGTAGTAACGCATAGGGTAAAATCCATAAATCTCTAGGACTCCATCTTGAGCTAGATCCCTATGGTTTCAAAAGCAAGAAAACGCAGCCCCTTCCTAAGGACTGAGGTTCGAGATATGAAACTCTGGGAGGGCATGGGAATTCAGGAGCTTATACGCCAAATGGGATATTCTGGCGGTTTTAGCGCCAAAAGCGTAGCGAAGGGGGTAGAAATCCTCACGGAGATGTTCAGGGATGAGGATTGCAAGGTCTTCCTATCCTTCCCAGCCTGTATCGTAGCCACAGGCCTTCGGGGAGTCCTGGCAGACCTCGTCAGGCGGGGTTTCGTAGATGTCATCATCACAGCCGGAGGCACCTTCGACCACGATCTGGCAAGGGCCTGGGGAGGATCCTACTATCATGGAAGTTTCTATGCCGATGATGTGGAACTCCATAAGGTCGGCATCCATAGGCTTGGAAACATCTTCATACCCATGGAGAACTATGGCATCCTGCTGGAGGCTAGGATGAAGCCGGTCCTAGAAGAGATAGCCAAGGCAAGCGCCAGGCTATCAGTAAGGGAGCTTGCCATAGAGTTCGGTAGTCGCCTTGAAGATCCTAACAGCATCCTTTTCCAAGCGGCTAGGGCAAAGGTTCCAGTCTACTCCCTCGGCATCCTTGACTCAGCCTTTGGAAGTCAGCTCTTCTTTTTTGCCCAGACTAGGGATTTCCAAGTGGACTTTTGGAAGGATATGAAGGAACTCATCGAGCTCGTCTTGGAAGCCAAAAGGACTGGAGCCATCATTATAGGCGGGGGCATAAGCAAGCATACCCTCATATGGTTCAACCAGTTCAGGGGTGGCCTAGATATGGCAGTCTCGATAACAACAGCCGTTGAGTACGATGGAAGTCTATCAGGGGCAAGACTTAGGGAAGCCATATCCTGGGGAAAGGTGAAGGAAGGAGCCAAGGAGGTAACGATCGATGGAGAGGCGACGGTCCTTCTCCCCCTTATGCTTACGGCTGCTTATGAAGGCATCGGGGAGGCACGATCGAAAGAATGAATTAGAATTAGGAGAATGGATGCATAAATTATAGAGTGAGTGCCTGGCATCGAGGAAGAGTCTTGATGGACGAGGCCCTAGAGAAGAAGGCTTGGCTTCTGGATCGATTCCATAGCCCCCCTTTCTTAGAGGGCTTTATGAGCTGCCTCACCTCCATTTCTACTCAATCGAAGGCCTTTATTCCGTATGCGTATGAGGGAAACCTATGGTTGAGTCCATAGAGTTCATCGTTGAACCCCTTGGTATGAGGATCTCTGCTCCTAGGGAAACTACGATCCTCAATGCCCTTAGCCGATTTGGGATTGGGCTCCCTAGCATCTGTGGGGGGCTAGGTATTTGCGGAAAATGCGTCGTCACGATCCTCGAGGGTTTTGAAAACCTTAACCCTACAACAGAACCGGAAAGGCGCCATCTTTCACAGAAGGCCATCAGAGAAGGTCGAAGGCTTGCCTGCCAGGCAAGGCTTCTTGGTGGCGTAAGGATCATGATCTCTCCAGAGGAGCTAGGAAGCAAGCCTAGGCTTCAGGTTGAAGGCCTCGAGACAAAGGTGGAGTTGGATCCGGCCGTTTCAGAGATCCTTGTAAAGGCATCGCCACCTACCATAGCTGATGTCCGATCCGACTATAGGCGTCTATTGGATGCTATCCCGAAGGGTGATGCTTCCGGGAATCCAAAGCCCATCCTCGAGGGCCTCAGGCTATTGCCATCAAGGGTCAGACGCTACGGATGGATGGTACGCCTAGTCCTTTGGAAAAAGGAGCGGGTTTTGGACATCCTTCCTCCAAGGAGCCGTCGGAGGCTTCTGGGAATCGCCATCGATATAGGAACAACGAAGCTTGCAGCCTATCTCTTGGACCTCAAGGGCGGAAGGACCGTGGCTGTGGCTTCGGCCATCAATCCCCAGGTTGCCTTTGGAGAGGATGTCATCACGAGGATCTCCTATGCAAAGGATTCAAAGGGTCTCATAAGGCTTCAGAAGGCCGTCATTAGGGGAATCAACGATTTGATCGATGAATGCTGCCTCAAAGCCAATGCCACCTTCCGAGATATCTACGAGATCGTGTTCGTGGGAAACACGGCCATGCATCACATATGCCTGGGCTTGACGCCAAAAACCTTGGGCTTTGCCCCCTATGTTCCCGTCGTTCAAGAACCCCTTGATCTTCCATCGAAGGCCCTTCGCCTCAAAGCCAATCCTTCGGCTAATGTCCATGTACTCCCCGTCATAGCGGGCTTCGTAGGCCCCGATGCCGTAGCGGACATTCTCGCCACGGGACTCCATGAAGCCCAGGATCCCTGCATGATCTTCGACATCGGAACAAACACGGAGGTCATCCTAGGGAGCAAGGATGGAATGATCTGCTGTTCCTGTGCCTCGGGACCGGCCTTCGAAGGAGCTGGCATAAAGTTCGGAATGAGGGCTGCAGAAGGTGCCATAGAATCCGTTGAGATTGAGCCTAGGACCCTAAAAGTCGATTATAAAGTCATAGGGAATGGAAAGCCAAGGGGCCTTTGCGGTTCAGGGGTCATCGATGCCATCGCCGGGCTTCTGAGGGCTGGGGTCATCGATTCTACTGGACGCATGGGAATTGAGGAGGGCTTTCCAGGCCTCAGGAGGAATGATTCAGGGCAAAGGGAATTCCTCATAGCCCCTGCCAAGGAAACAGCCATAGGGGTCGATATAGCCCTAACCCAGGGTGATGTAAGGGAGATACAGTTGGCTAAGGCTGCTGTCCTAACAGGGGCGGAAATACTTCTTAAGGAAGCTAGCCTCGATGCGTCTGAGGTGAAAAAGGTTTTCCTAGCAGGGGCCTTCGGAGCCCATGTACGCCCTGAAAGCGCCTTGGCGATAGGGATGTTTCCACCCTTCGAAATAGCGAGGATCCAAAGCGTCGGCAACGCTGCTGGCACTGGAGCCAAGCTAGCCCTTCTTTCCATGAAGCTAAGGGAAAAAGCCAAGGAAGTTGCTGATAAATGCCAGTATATCGAGCTTCATACCCATCCGAGCTTCAAGGAAGTCTACTTCAGGGCGTTAAGCTTTCCAGCCTAGGGATCCCGAAAGCCCAAGCCCTCTTATAAAAGGGGTAGCTTTCCAGTCACCTTGTCCACAAGCTCCGTTGGGGCAGGTCCCAAGCCGAGGCAGGTAATAGTTCCTGGAGGGAGTTCTGTGAAGCCCATATCCTGGACGAGGCCTGTGGGGATTCCAAGCCTTTCAGCCTCGGTTTTCAAGGCCATAAGCTCCTCAAGGCTTCCCACCTTCAGAACGACCTTCCTTTGCCCTTCCTCCATCCATCGTTTCCACCATTTCTTATGATGGTGGTGTGCAGCCTCTGCTGCCAAAATTGATGCATGGCATGCTTGGGCGCACATCTTTCCTTTGGACATTTTGATATCTTCTCGAATTATGATATTCTGTGTATAACGAAACTCTATTGCCCTTTTCTTCTCAGGCTCCAAAGCATTCCCGACCTTTCATGCCTTACCTTTTCCTTTCCTTTTTTGCCTCCAACTTCATACCTTGCCTTTACTCCCTCTTTCCCCTTTCCCTTTTCCTTCTTCAGTGATGTTTCCACTCTCATTGGAAGTTGTTTTATTTTAGGCTATCTTTATTGCCTCTTGGGCAATCCTTTCTATGGATCTTCTTCCTTTCAACCAAATAACATTTATGAGCCCTTCCGCCCTTTAACTCCTGTTCCTTCCTTCGAGGAAGATTGTCGAGATTCCTATGAGTACGTGCGCGTATTGCGGCCGAACGATGGCGATTCCATTCCGATGCCATCGTTGCGGGAGGGATTTTTGCATAGAGCATAGGCTTCCGAAGGCCCACCATTGCCGAGGGGGATTTAGGATGCCTTTAAAAGAAAGGATCTCTTCCTCTCGAGTTTGGGAGTTTCCATCCTCAAGCCCTGGAGAAATCAAACAACTTGCCATCAGCCTCATGATATTCCTCCTAGTCGCCTTCGCCTCCTACAGCCAACTGTTGACCAAACCCATCCTTTTCTCAACCATCGCCATGGGTTTTGCCTTAGCCTTTATCCTCCATGAGCTTTCCCATAAATCCATAGCCCAAAGATATGGCTTCCAAGCCGAGTTTCGTTTGAACCTCTTAGGAACGATAATCTCCATAGCTTCCATATTTCTTCCTGTGAAGATCTTGGCTCCAGGAGCCGTCTTTGTCGAGGGACGCTTCATAACCTCAGAAGATCTTGGGAAGATCGCCCTGGCGGGCCCCCTTGCCAACATCGTTCAAGCCATTGCCTTCCTTATAGCCTTCGGACTTAGCATAGAATTAGAATGGGCCTTCACCTTTCTCCTCCTCGCCCTTCTGAATTCTGACCTTTCCCTCTTTAATCTACTCCCCATCTCCATATTCGATGGAGCCAAGGTATTAGCTTGGAGTAGAAGGGTTTGGTTGTCCGCTTTCATAATGGCGATCGTCCTTTGGATATATCTAAGGTTCTTCCTCCTTTAGGGCGAAGGACAAGATGAGGGCTTAAATAACTATATAAGGCTGGTAATCCTCAAAGGAGAGCGTCTTAAGGGGTAATGTAATTGATCTACGAAATCCGATGGCATGGAAGAGCTGGACAAGGAATCATCACTGCTAGCCGGCTCTTAGCTGAGGCAGCCCTTCTTGAGGGGAAGCGTGCCCAAGCCTTCCCTGAATTTGGGGCTGAAAGGCTCGGTGCACCGGTGAACGGCTTTACGCGAATTGCTGATGAACCCATAGATATCCATAGCCAAATCTATGAGCCCGATGCGGTTGTCGTGATTGACCCAAGCGTTTACAGAATCGTCGATGTAAAAAGTGGTCTCAAGGAAGGGGGTTTCTTCATCGCCAACACAAAGGAGAATCCTGAAGGTCTCAAGCGCCTTTTAGCCCTAGAAAAGGCGAAAGTTGGAACGATAGATGCCGTCAAGATAGCCCAAGATATCTTTAAACGCCCCATATACAACACGACGATGATCGGGGCCCTCTTAAAGGCCGTTCCTATCGTTTCCATGGAATCCGTCATAAAGGCTACTTTGAAGCGCTTCCCTGGAGCCATTGGGGAGCGAAACATTGAAGCCATAAAGCGTTCTTATGAGGAGGTCGTTATAACTCCATGAGTACTTCAAGCCTCTTCGAGAAGCGAGCTTGGAAGGACTTGCCCGTAGCAGGTATCATCCCTGAGCCGGGGACTTCCACCAAGTACAGGACTGGGGATTGGAGAACCAGGAAGCCCATCATAGACGAACAGAAATGCACGAATTGCCTCCTCTGCTGGGTATACTGTCCTGATGCGGCCATCGAAAGGACTCCTAAGAAGGTCATGGTAAACTACGACTACTGTAAGGGATGTGGAATCTGCGCCAACGAATGCCCTGTAAAGGCGATAACAATGGTTATGGAGGCGATCTAAATGGCAGAGATTAGGGGCTTAACGGGAGATGAAGCCGTAGCTTATGCCGTGAAGCAGTGCGATGTGGACGTGGTGTCAGCCTATCCTATAACCCCCCAGACCATCATCGTCGAGAGATTCAGTGAGTATGTGGCGAATGGGGAGGTGAAGACGGAATTCATATGCGTGGAATCGGAGCATTCGGCCATGTCGGCATGTATAGGGTCAAGCCTGACTGGAGCAAGGACCTTTACGGCAACATGTAGCCAAGGCTTGGCTTTGATGCACGAAATGCTCTACATAGCCTCAAGCCTTCGCCTTCCCATCGTCATGGCCGTCGCCAACAGGGCCTTGTCGGCTCCCCTGAACATTCATGGAGACCACTCGGATATGATGGGCTCTAGGGACTGCGGTTGGGTTCAGATATACGCCGAGAATGCCCAAGAAGTCTATGATTGGATAATACAGGCCTTCAGGCTTGCTGAGGATCCAGAGCTTTCCATGCCGGTCGCCGTCAATTTGGATGGGTTCACGATAACCCATTGCATGGAGGGCGTAGAGGTCCTCGAGGATGAAATCGTAGCAAAGTTCTTGCCTCCGAGGAAGCCCCTCTACACCCTCGATCCCTCGAAGCCCATCACAGTCGGTGCCTGGGCAACGCCAGAGTACTATATGGATTTTAAGCGTCAGCAGGTCGAAGCCCTAGCATCTGCAAAGGCAAAGCTCTTGGAGGTTACTAAGGAGTATGCCCAATTCTCGGGAAGGAAGTACGGAATCCTAGAATCCTATGGCATGGAGGATGCGGAGGCTGCTGTCCTTTGCCTCGGAAGCACTGCAGGAACCGTAAGGGCAATGGTCAAGGAACTCAGGGCAAGGGGTGAAAAGGTAGGCATCGTTAAGCTATGGCTTTATAGACCCTTCCCCATGGAGGAGCTTATGGAAAGCCTTAGGGGCATTAAGGCCCTAGCAGTCATGGATAGGGCATGTAGCTTCGGGGCTCCCTATGGACCCCTCTGCAGCGATGTCCTTGCAACCTTCCAAAGATATGGGCTTCGAATCCCTACGATGAATGCCATCTATGGTCTTGGCGGAAGGGATGTAAGGCCTTGGGATCTTAGCTTTCTCTTTGACGAGGTCTTAAAGATTGCTAGGACGGGGGTTGTTAGAAACCCAGTCGTATTCTTGGGGGTGAGGGAATAAAATGGTAACCTTAAGGGAGTTGACAACTGAGGAGCGGTACGCACAAGGTCATAGAATGTGCACGGGTTGTGGCGCAGCCATAGGAATGAGAATGGCGATGAAGGCCCTTAGGGGTCCAACGATCGTAGTGAATGCCACAGGTTGCGTAGAGGTCACATCAACTCCATTTCCCTATACTGCCTGGCGCATTCCCTACGCCCACATAGCCTTCGAGAATGCCGCTGCCGTGGCAAGCGGGATAGAGGGTGCCTACAAAGCCATGGAAAGGAAGGGAGTTAGGAAGGGTAAGGTGGACATTATTGCCATAGCAGGAGATGGAGGAACCTTCGATATAGGAATCCAAGCCCTTTCTGGTGCCTTGGAGCGGGGCCACGACTTCGTATACCTATGCTATGATAACGAAGCCTACATGAACACAGGCATCCAAAGGTCGGGGGCTACACCAAAGGGCGCCTCCACAACGACAAGCCCTGCAGGAAAGGTTATTCCTGGAAAGCCCGAATGGAAGAAGGACCTTATAGGCATATGTGTGGCCCATGGAATTCCCTATGCTGCCACGGCCACCATCGCCTACTGGAACGATTACATAACGAAGCTGAGAAAGGCGTTAGAGGTTGAAGGACCGGCAGTAGTCCATGTTCTAACGCCATGCCCCCTAGGCTGGCGCCACGATCCATCCCAAACGATCCGCCTTTCCAGGCTTGCTGTTCAGACATGCTACTTCCCGCTTTACGAGGTTGTCAATGGCAAGTATAGCCTAAGCATGAAGGTTTCTAAGCCTTTGCCTGTCGTGGAATTCCTTAAGGAGCAAGGAAGGTTTGGTCATCTGCTGAGGCCAGAGTTCGAGAAGGAAGTGGATATTATCCAAGAAGGAGTTAATCAGAACTGGCAAAGGATTCTGGGGCTTTGTGGCATATCGGAATAAAAAGCCAATTTTTCGCCTATTTTTCTTTTCTTTTCTTTTTC
>JAGTQN010000040.1:0-11626 GCA_018396395.1 Candidatus Bathyarchaeota archaeon
CTCTAGCTACGACAGTCTTACCGGAGCCATCAGGACCGAAGAAAAAGATTACAGCCATCAGTTCCCTTATGTCTTGGAGGTTAATTCTTTACTCGGCCTTTCAAGGCTGCCTCGATTTCGAGGGGTTTGCTGGGAGTTCTTTCACGGTCTTACTAACGTCTAGCGATGAATCTATAGGGTCCACTAGCTGTCTACTTCAGCTTATCTATTGTATTGTTATGAGTTTTATCAGCTCTTGGTCCAGGCTGGAGGTTTTTGCTAATCTTGGCAAACTTATACCTGCTTATCCTAGTTGCCCCCTGCCAATTGGTAGATTTCTATAAGCTTCCTTTCAACAACCTTCGAGATCATTTATGATAAGTTCGTGTTTAGGGTTGGTAAGTTCTACTGGTCTATTATGACGTTCGCTCTTAATCATGGGATTGTTGGTGTCCATCAGATCCATGGACGGTCTTCCCATCGCCAACAAACTTCCTGATTAAGAGCGATGACGTTTATGCTTCATGCAAGTTCCTTATCTGTCTCATATTTATCCACGTCGATTCATGCTACTGTATGGATAACTATTTCTAGTTTAGCCTTATCAAATGCAATTTTTTGGAATAACTTTGTTCTAGAATAGCCTTGCCTTTCTCAAACCTATGATACATATGCAAAATTTTTGATGCTATATCCAGCAACTTAGAAGAGTATATATAATCGATGACCATATCCTTTCTAGCTCTTTCATGCCTGTTACAACTTTTACCTAATCATCCGCTTCTTAATATGCCAAGTATAAGATCAGTTGCCAGTTTTCTGCCGCTATAGCGCCATGTCCTCTCAAAAGTACCAGGATAGAGTTGTTAATTATTAGTAATCTATTGCCCTCTTTTAGCATGAACATAATCTTCCTCCAGCTTAACAATAAAGCCCCTCTCCTTTAAAATCCGGCGTATCTCTTCCTTTATTCTTTCGTTATGACAATCAATACGTAATTTGCTAGTTTTCCTTAATGTTTTCTCTGCACCTCTTAGAGCTTCTAACTCGGCTCCTTCTATGTTCATCATTAAAAGGTCTACCTTCTCCACATCAAGTTCTGCGAGGATGTTATCTAAGGTGTCTGCCTCAACTTCTACATACTTGCCAGTTAATGGCTTAGCAGTATAGGAGAAGACGTAAGGTGTTACCGTTGGACCTGTCACTGTTGAGGCTAAATGGAGCTTTAACTTGGTTCTCACACTCCAAAGTGCTTTGCCAACTATTATCACGTTGTTTAGCCCGTGAGATTTTACATTCCAACATAGAAACTTTAGGTTCAATGGATCTGGCTCCACAGCTACAACTTTGCCAGCCTTATGAGCTATGGATAGAACAGTAGCTCCGATGCAAGCTCCAGCCTCAACAACTACATCGCCTTCTCTAATGAGGGATGCGCGATCCAGCTTTATAATGAACGATGTCCAATCACCTTTGGGCGAGGGGGTGTAAAGCCTCCCTCCTCTCTTTAAGGAGATCCAATATCCTTTAGTGGAGGGAATTAGGATCAGGACTTCTCGACGATGCAATACGCGATAGATAGATTTGGTCAAGGCATACAGCCAATTAGGTGCCTTCTTGGAGAACTCAACCTTTAATCGTTCCAATAAACTCATTTCTTTTAACATATTAGTATCACAAACAATGCATGTTGCGAAACAGTTACGTTAAACTTGTTCTATCTTATGACTCTTGAGTGCTTGAGATAAACTCTGAACACGTCTAACATTCGAATGAGCACTCTGCGACCAGTGGGAAACACCCTACAATTCAACTGGCGGATAATCTCTACACGTGGAAGTCTACATAAACATAGCTATTGCTTTCTAGGTTGTATATCTCTTCATTAGTAAAGCTATGTATATGTCTTTCCACATTTGTCACACTCTATTTCACAAGCGTTTTTCAACAGATTTTTTAAGAGACTAGATAAAGGACTTTCACTGTTTCGGTTACTGCGGAAGATTGCTTGGGTAGAGGAGTCCTTTCTTCACGGCTTAAAACATCTTTAAGCCTCTCCCTCTGCAGTGCAATGATTCCCTTAGGCTTTGAGCGGTCTGGGATCCTTACATCCTTAATGACCTCTATATCCCCTTTCTAATGCGTTTTAAAATCCGTGCCCTTTTGTCCTTCGACTTACCGATCTTTGCAGCTATTCTCCTAATACCCCAGTTTGGATGCTTCTGCTTCAACTCCAAGATCCTTCTAATCGTCTTTTTCGTCGTGGTAAAGGGGCACTTACTTCTCTTCCCATCAAATGGATAACTCGCGAGTTCAAATAAAAGCGTCGCGGATACGCTACGGAATGCATTTGAATATGCTGGATATGCGGCAAAACGCATCTCACTTCTGTGCTAGACCAGTGCTGAACAATAACTTGACTGAGACGCCTTTGAGACGGATATATGCTTGCTACCTGCCTTTTCCTTTAAGTTTCCTTATTATGACCTTAGCTATGGTGGTCTTCTCTAGCCACTAGCCAAAAAAGACTATAGGCATATAAAAGGATGGCTTTTAGCTCTTCACATGGACTATGGTGAGTAACCTATGGCCTCAAATTTCAGATGTTTCGAGTATTCCTTGGGTGGATATATTCTCCGTCCCTCTATGAGGAGCGGTGTCCTCATAAGTTCTAAGAAGATTTCAGGAGGTATGTTCTTGAACTCCTTCCACTCAGTCACTATTATGGCACAGTCTGCACCTTTAATGCATGATGTGGCGTCAAATGCATACTTAATGGAGTTTCCGAAGAGGCCTCTGAAGTTCTCCATGGTCTTCGGGTCGTAGACAGTTATTTCAGCCCCCTCATCGAGAAGACCTCTAACGAGCTTTATCGATGGTGCATCTGTAATGTCGTCGGTGTTGGGCTTAAAGGAGAGGCCGAGAATCGCGATCCTCTTGCCTTTTAGATTGCCCAAGTGCTTCTCAGCTAGTTTGATGAGATTTAGGGGTTGCTGCTCATTTACTTGGATGGTCGCATCTATAAGGGATGTAGATGCTCCGAGAGACTCAGCGAACTTCTTGAGGGCGGCTAGGTCTTTGCCAAAGCATGGGCCTCCCCCCCCTGCCCCAGCCTTCAAGAACAATGAACCTATCCTCTTATCTAATCCTATAGCCTCAGCAACGACATTTACATCAGCTCCCGGAAGCTTCTGGCACAGGTTTGCAATCATATTTATGAAGCTGACCTTCATAGCGAGAAACGCATTACTTGCGTACTTGATCAGTTCGGCATTGACTGGCGTGGTTCTTATAGTTGGGGGCGTCTCCTCACCGTAGAATTTTCCGTAGAAATCTTCGAGGGTGTCACCAGACCTTTTGTCGAACTCGCCTATAATTATCCTGTCTGGTTTGAATACGTCTCTAACGGCACTACCCTCTCTTAGGAACTCCGGGTTTACACAGAGGCCGAAGCTATAGCCGCAACGCTTACTTGACACTTCCTCTATTATCGGCTTAACTACTCTTTCAGTGGTCGTAGGCACGACTGTACTCTTTAGTACAACTAGGTGCCAATTCTCTTTATGCCGAAGAGACTCTCCGATCAACGCTAAGGCGCTCTTCACGTACCTCAAGTCTATGCTGCCATCAGGTGCACTAGGTGTGCCCACAGTTATGAATGTCAGGTCTGCGTTGAGGATAGCTTCCGAAGGATTGGTTGTAGCCCTTAACAAGCCCTTTTCGACAGAGTCCTTGACTAGTACATCGAGTTCGGGTTCAAAGAAGGGTGCCTTACCTCTATTGATAATCTTAACCTTTTCCTCGTTCACGTCGAAGCCTATGACTCTAAAGTCCCTGGACGCGAAGCATGCAGCCATCGTGAGACCTACGCGGCCAAGACCAAAGAACGATATAGCATACATCTTCATATCGAGCACCTTGAACACATGCTGAATGTATACTTTAAGGCCTCCCAATAGGATTCCGGCGTACCTATGTCTATGCGTTTCTCGCCTGGAAGTAGCTCGACAGCGTAAACTTTACACCCATCTAATATTAGATGCTTAATGGCATCGGTAAGCTGGGTCTCTCCGGCCTCGTAACTTCTTATCTGTTCTATCGCTTTAAAGATCTTATTATGGAATACGTAGATTGCTACTACGGCTATGTTCGAGGGGGGAGCCCTTGGCTTCTCGACTATGTCCGTAACTTTGTAGATATAGGGATCTATTTTGACGCCCGTGATGACACCATACGTCCTCGGGTTACCAACCCTTTCGACGAGGAAAGCGATGTCGGCATTCATCCCTTTGAAAACCCGAATCAGTCTGGTTATGTGAGAGCCTTTTTCCGATAGCACAATGTCGTCGCCCGCATGAACCAGGAAGGGCTTCCCTTGCACGAAGCTTTTTGCTCTGTAAACTGCATCACCGAACCCTCTGGGCTCAGGCTGGTTGATGAAAACTATTACTGACTCGTCTAATTTTCTGTAAAAAACTTCAAGTTCCCTAGAGAGGTCTTCCTTACCCTTACTATGTAAATATCTGATGAAGCTTGTATCCTTGTTGAAGTGGTCTTCTGCAGCTCTTTTGCCACGGCCTACTATGAAGCAGAACTCCCTGAAACCTACATCGTAGAGTTGCTCGAATATCAGCTGTAGCATCGGCTTGGCGAGAATTTGGCCGTTAAGGCCCTTGGCAAATACTGGGAGCATCTCTTTAGGCATCTCCTTAGTTGCTGTAAGGAGGCGTGTCCCGAGACCTGCAGCAGGAATTATAACCTTCCTTATCATGATTAACATCTTAAGGGCAATTAATGCTAAAAGTTTCCTTGTTCATCAATGATGAGTCGCTCGTAAATCCCATTCGAGGTTTTAAATAAAGAATGAAGTTTCGTTGATCTCGAAATTCAAGTATTTTATAACTATAGTTAAATTTCTCATTAAGGAGTTTAAAAACTCTAAACTCATTGCCATGTACCCATCCATGAACTTCAAGAATTATATGTGGTCTAAACTTTCTTATGATAGAGCTGGCACCTTTTACTACGTCATATCCGGCCCCCTCCACATCGATCTTAATCGCATCGACTCTCTGAAGTCCTTGAGACCTAACGAGGGTATCGAGACTTAACAGAGGAACTTTAATAACGCCTACAACCCTGTCATTGCCGAGGTAGTTAGTTGCCGAAGTCTCTGCGAGGCTATCAGCTAGCTTTATCGTTAGAAAACCTTCATTAGCACCTACAGCTGCATTAATCGCTAAAATTCTTTCCTTCATTTCTTTACCATTTAGCTCGATATTGAACAGGAGGATTCTGAAGTTTCTGGGATCAGGCTCCAATGCGATGACTCTAGCTCCTAAACTAGCTGCTAGGATGGAGTAAAAACCTACAAATGCACCAACATCAATAAATACCATCCCAGGTCTAATGAACTGCTTCAAGACCTTGACTACCTTGGGTTCATGGCCAACTATATAGTTGCAAAAGAAGGCATCGAAGTAGTTGGAAAAGGCATTTCAACGTTCATGGCCAACTATATAGTTGCAAAAGCGAGAAGATGGTACAGCGATTAGCCTTTTTAATTGACTTGAGTAAAGTAGCAATGACGCTTTTCTCCGAATATTTCTTCCTCTTAACAATATCATTGAAAACTTTCTAAGAATATATGACTTATCACAAGCGAAAAGTAAACTATAGATAAAACACTTAATGCTGAAATCGTTGTCCATGTTTATCTATTCCGCATGCTTAAAACTCCCAAAAGAATGCCCTTAAGGGGCATCATGCCGTTTAGTTATCCTTGAAAGTTGCTTAGAAGCTCCATGTATACATTCATTAGCCTCATAGCCACTAACTCCCAAGTGAACTCCTTCATTACAAGTAATCGTCCATATGAGCCCATTTTGTTAACTAATATATTGCTTGAAAGTAGTTTAGATATTGATTCGTAAAGTTCCTCTATGTCACCTGGAGCTACTAGGAAGCCACTCTCCCCATCTCTAACGATTTCGGGTATGCCCCCAACATTGGATGCGACGACAGGAGTTTCACAGGCCATAGCTTCTAGGAGGACTTTTCCAAATGGCTCATATATGCTCGGCAGAGCGAAAACATCGGCTGCAGAGTAGTATATCGGCAGTCTGTTGTGTGGGATTTTGCCTTTGACTATCACGCTATTCTTCAGGTCAAGTTTATTTATCTCCTTATATAGTATGTCGTAATAAATGGAACTTCCATACCAGCTAGGTACGCCGCCTATCAGCATTAGGCAGGCATCTTTAAATCTGTCAACGACCATCCTAAATGACCTTATGAGATAATGAATCCCCTTTCTTAAAGTAAATGCGCCAACATATAACACTATAGGCCTATCGCCAAGCCCTATTCTCTCCTTTGCCTCCTCCTTATTTATAGGCCTAAAGAGACTTACATCGACACCATTATGAATGACTGCTACTTTGCTTAAGGAAATGTTATAGCATTCCCTTAATCTCTGTGCTATATAATTACTTACTGCAATGATTCTGTCAGCAGTTGAAAAGATGAGCTTCTCTCTTATGGGTAATCTAAAATAATACCAGGAAGCCATCTTAAGGAATCCCCTCCCATCTCTTCCAATTGGGGGGAGTGTGTACTTTATAGCGTCTAAACAGACCTCATGCGCATGAGCAACCAGTGGAGCATCTGTACGCGATATGAGCTTAGACAAAACATACGGGAATGCGTCGGCGCTATGCCCGTGAACAATATCGAAATGCATTTCCCTCATTAACTCTCTAAACTTCCTGGTGGCGTTCAAAGTATATGGCCTCTTTACGCAATGAAGATCGATGCCGTCGAGTTCTCTCCTCCTCAAGTCCCCTAAGCATATTACGTGCTCATCAACGCCCAGTTTTGAAAGCTCCTTAGATATGTAATACAGGGATGGCTGGATTCCCTGACTTACCTCTCTAACCGATTTAGGAAAGCCTGCCGACAGTCTGCAGACCCTAATGCTCATCGAGATCGAGGGACAAAGGTACAGTAGTTCTTATCCGTGCTGTAAACCTTATTATACTCGCGAATCAGACTTTCCTGAAGGCGTCCTACCAGGACTTTATATGGAATGCCCTCATATGTGAAGAAGGCATCTCTCATCAGTATGTGTCCATCTATGATGATGCCTATCTTATCATTCTTTATATGATATACGTAAGCATCATAAAAATTGTCAAACTCTATAATTGTACGCCCTAGAGTACAGGGTATGTGTGGGACATTGTAGTCTGTGATCCCAAAGTAGAGCCCATAAGGAGAGTTTGTAAATACAAACGTAAGCTGAGCAAGAGCCTTGCTGTTCGTATACGTGAGGGGGATTGGGCTATATTTCAGTATTGGGATGAGGAGAATAAAAGATATTGAGAAGCCTGCGATAAACCTCTTAAGGACTTTAGCGTGAGTAACCTTCATGGTTTTTCCACTCAGTAGTACAGGTACGAGAACAGACCAAGAGAGAGAACTGTAGAGCAAGCCACGGCCAATTATGTATCCCCCATGGGATAATATGGCTGTAATAATGCTAGATGCAAGAAATTGGGATATGACGAATAACTCTTGGCGTTCCAATTTACATCTAGATTCAACAAATGTCAGCATTATTAATGCAACTCCGCTGAAGAACATTAGGAAGGAGTTAATAATCCTGACGGTGATGATGTATCCGTAAACTTCAGTAAACTGTTGTCTGATTCTGGGATAAACCCCATGCTCAACGAGTAAAGATCTATAGACATTTTCTCCTATCTTCTTCGTTACTTGTATAGCATTTGACCATGGATACTGGTATATGGCGTGCCAAGAAAGCCATATCATGAGTAAAGACATTAGCAAACGTGGGGACCAGGAGGAGTTTCCTCTCATTAAGATCGTCGTGAAGATTAGTGTTATGAGCATCTGTAACAATAAGACTAGGGGGTTTCCCTCATGCGTTATTACGAGGGATAGAAATGCTATGAAGAACATTATTAAGCTAGAGACACAGGTTTTGCCTTCATTTACTCTTGTAAGACACCATAATGTAACTAAGTAAATGGGTATGGCGTAGCTTTGGTTGTTAAAATATAGCTCGTTTAAAAAGAATGTTGAAGCAAAAAGTAGGGGAGCTAAATGCCATTCCTCACCCTTAACTTTACGAGAAATCATCAGCAGATATATAGCTATTATTGGCATAAGGAGAGCTTCATAGAGCTTACCTAAACTTTCCGGGTCTATTCCTGTTATTGATAGTAAGATGGCACCTTCAAGGAATAAAGCAGGTCTAACAGCGTACATTCCAGTCATCTCCAGACGCCCTAACCTACTCGCAAGGAGCCCACTACTGAGCCGTCCATACATTTCAGGGAAACATAGGTGTTGGAACATTAGATTTGGTGTCCAGTAGACGATTAGGAATAGAAGGCATGCATATAATGATGCATGCGTTCCCTTTGATTTTAAGATGAGGAGCGTTAAGAACGCCACAGAAATCCAGTAAACTGGGTTGAGATTTGTAGCGTAGAATAACGGAAGTGCTTGGACCGAATCTAGATGAGGTGTCGTGAGGAGGGATAAGCATGTGAGGGCTAATGCAACTATGAGGTGCCCCCTGTTAAGGGTCATAAGATCAACGCCCAATAACTTTGTGATAAAGGCTTCTTAGCTTAGCACCAACCACATGCAGTGAGAATTTCTCTTGAATGGTCTTACGCGCACTTTCTGCCATCCTTTTTCTCTCGCTTCCTAAGGATAGAGCTCTCTGAAGCGCATAGCTCAGGCCAGTTACATCTCCTGGATTGGCAAGTAGAGCATTATAGCCGTCTACGAGGAATTCCCTCAAAGAACCCACGGGAGTGGTGACGACAACCCTTCCAGCCGACATAGCTTCAAGAAGTGTCAGAGGAGGATCCGTTATGAGGTATGGACCTGTGAACGGGAGGGCAATGCAATCAGCTATGTTATATATTTCGTTCATGTTTAGTTGTCTTCCCAACATAACTATGCTCTCCCTGAGATCCAGCTCTTTGATTAGCTTCACCAGTCTTTGCATAAACACTCTTTCATACCTAACCTCTGGATGGCATATTACCAACTTAATGCTCGACCTCCCTTTAACAAGCTCTTTAAATGCTTCAACAAGAGTAAATGTACCACGAAGGTATTCGACCTGACCAGTGTAAAGTATGATTTTCGAATCTGCGGGAAGTTCATAACGATGTCTAAGATATGATACATGCTTATCGGTAAGTGGTCTAAAGTGCTCCGTGTTAATGGGAGGAGGAACATAAGATGTTTTTCCTTTAGGAACCCCTACTTTCTCCAAATACTGAGCTAAGTATGGATTAATGCATATTACATGATCTATCACGCTACTTCGGAGGAGATTTAATCGGGTATATGCCACAAACCTTGGCTGCGTCCGCAAAAAGAGGTATGGATAGTATACATGCTTAACGATCTTAGCCCTAGACGGCCTGGGTTGGAGTGCGTAGAATTCTGGGATGTTGAGCAGGTGTATTATGGATGGTTTCTTTCGGAAAAGTAGCCATCGCCACTGTAATGGCCGGTTATGGATATCGATTGACGAGGATGTTATATGAGTTAATAAAGCGCTTTTTATAAGGTTCTTTGAAATCCTCAGGTGTCCTTCTACCTTATCTGTGGACGATCTAAAGAGAAAACAAACGTTAGCCATCTTGCTTAGCATTAACTCTGTGAAGGTATAGTTTTACATACTCGCTAACCGTCGGATTCTCGCTTCCAGCGTATGAGGACAGGATATTAAATACTTCTTCGAGCATCCTCCACTCGCTTCGTTTCTTGATCTCCCGCGAGTGAACTAAAATGTGAAATACCCCTTTACTAGTTCTGCAGATACTCTTATATAGATCCTTTGCGAGCTCATTCCACCGTTTCGTAATCCAGGGTTTCAGTATAAAAATTGATATTGCCATATACCGTAAGCAGTTCTTGAGTAGTTGTGGGTACAATTTCAGAGGGTTAGGGCTAGCCCATAAAGTCACTTTCAGCTTATAGGGATTGGCATCTAAAGTCAGGTTATATGGATCGGTGGTGCGTGCACAACAAAACCCCGCCTCTTTTACCATTTCAATCGTAGCACGGTCATAGGCACCAAATGGATAAGCAAAGGACGTAACTCGGCGACCTATAATGTTCTCCAACGTTCTCTTTGACTCTAAAATTTCAGTTCTTGCCCTCTTTAATGAGGCGCTTAGTAGCCTTACATGATTCACGGTATGGGAGCCTATTTCATGTAACTCTGCGAGATAAAGGACATCAGTAATTGAAAGCTCCCTCCCTATATTAGATGTTATAATGAAAAAGTTGCCCTTTAGTCCGTATTTCTCTAACAACATAGCAGAGCGTAAGTCTTCCCTAACACCATCATCGAAACTAATCAATACTAGCACATTATTCAATTTTTCCTGTCATCTTAAGGAGAAAGTGAAATACTATTCCTCCAAAGGCCGACATGCGAATTAAAAATGCTTGAACTGATCCTATTAGGATGAGTCCTAGTGCATGAATTATGGGAATTTTACTATCAGACTTTCTCATAGCCGAAAAGGCACGATAGGTCCAGAGTGAAGGAATGAAGCATAGGAGTAGGATAAGAGGAAAGCCTAAAATAAATGTAAAAGGCACTCCGAGGATCAAGAGTCCAAGCAACATGGAGAATAATGTTTCCCATTTATCAGGGCATGAGTATTTCCAACCGTAAGCATAAGAATAGAACCCCTCCTTCAAATTCCTTTTTATCCAATGCTTTAGTGACTGAAGCTTGGCATCTAAGTGATATACATAGAGCTCCGGAATGAATTTGTAATTTACTCCATACTTGATGGCTTTCTTATAAAGGGCAATGTCCTCACTAACTGGAATCTCAGGAAATCCCCCTAACTTATTGAATACATCCTTGGATATAACCATGCTTCCTCCGAAGAAATGAGCGCTGTATCCTTTAACTCCTACCAACGGAAGTATCATTTTCTTTACTTTTTCTAGAGATAGAATATTCAAGAGTGGTGTTAGTTCTGGAGATGGCGTCGAGAGAAATGATGCAAAGTCCAAATTACTAGACTTAATGTATGTCGCCACCCTGCGAAGCCAGTCTTCAGATGGCAGTATTATATGAGCATCTAGGAATATTACATAGTCTCCTCTGCAAAACTGTACGGCTAAATTCTTGTTATGAGCTCTAGTAGTTTGGCCCTGGGATAAGTCCGGGGTAATTAAAATTGCACCGCATCGTTTAGCAACGACAGCCGTGTTATCAGTTGAATAATCATCGATTACGATCACTTCTATTAGCTCTTTATTATAGTCTTGACTAAGTATGCTTCTTATACAAGAAGGAAGTGTTCGTTCTTCATTTTTAGCAGGCAAAATAAAGGAGAACATCATAGTTAATCAGTAATTGCCAGCGCAGTTTTTTTCACAGCTTCTCTGCAGTCTTTACTCGGCTTCCAACCTAATCCCTTTATCTTAGATATATCTAGAGCAATCCTCTTAACATCGCCCAGCCAGCCAACTCCATGCATAATGGGCTTATATCTAAATCCAACATTCCTTAAACCCAATACCTCAGTAACGATACTCGCTACTTCTCTAACGGTAATCCAGTCTTCAC
>JAGTQN010000040.1:11681-12444 GCA_018396395.1 Candidatus Bathyarchaeota archaeon
TGCATCTATGGAATCATCTATGTAGATATAGCTCCTGACCTGCATTCCATCGCCAAAAATCTCGAGCTCCCTTGGGTTCTGCCTGAGTTTGACTACGAAGTCGTATATTACGCCATGCCTCGAGCGAGGCCCTACGACATTAGCGTATCTTAGTACTACTACCTTGATTCCGTACAACTTGCTATATGCATGCATCATGTTCTCACAAGCAGCCTTACTCGCTCCATAAACAGAGACAGGCCTTACCGGGGCCTCTTCACTTATGGGTAGAGCTTCAGGCTCTCCGTAGACACTGCTCGAAGAAGCGAAAACTAGCTCTCCAACGTCGTTCTTCCTCATAGCCTCTAGAAGATTAAACGTTGCCACCACGTTCTCGTTAAAATGTATTTCGGGGTTCGTGGTGCTGACCCTTACCTCGGGGTTTGCAGCATAGTGGAATATGGCTTCGACATCTCTGACCGCATCCCCAGCTTCCTGAGGGTTCTTCAGGTCCCCCTTCACTACTTCGACGATGCCCCTATGGCGCTCGATGTTCTCTATCCTACCCGTGCTAAAATTATCGAGTATTCTCACAACCCAACCATTCGAAACGAGCCTATCCACAAGATGGCTTCCGATGAACCCTGCCCCGCCTGTTACAAGGGCCTTCTTCATGCAGGCGCCTCTAAGATCCGTAAAGAACCTTTAGATAAAGTTCCACAACCCTTTCCCAGCTTGGGACTTCGGATCTAGGCTGTTCTTCCACTTCCTTTAAGAAGCGCCT
>JAGTQN010000040.1:12480-13632 GCA_018396395.1 Candidatus Bathyarchaeota archaeon
CTGGGTAATGAGCGTCCTTCCCCTTCCCTTAAAGTTCAGACCCCAGGGCTTTGCTACGACGGCCGGTACTCCGATGGCATTTGCCTCGTTAATGGACTGGGGGTAAGACTCCTTCTCGGATAGGAGCCCGAAAAAAGATGCTTTAGAGACATTCATGATGTATTCCTGGAAAGGTTGCGGTGGACTTATGGAGAATTTCAGCCCTAAGCCTTCTAGGTGCTTCCTTAAGGGGCGTAGATAAGGACCTGAGCCGAAGACCCTCAGCTCGAGATCCATTCCGAAACGGGCATTGAGGACCCGGACTATGCTCGCTAATCGATGGATGTTTTTGTACCTTTCGATCCGACCGCTGTACATGGCGTAGCCTGATGGAAGCCATGGAAGGTCGAGGATCCACTCATCCACTCCGTTCTCTATGGCTATAGCCTTCGCATCGAAGTCCCTTTCGATGAGCTTAGCCTCAAGCCTCGATACCGTATGGATAACTGTAGCGTAGGGCAGGATTCCCTTGATGTAGGATCTCCACCCCTTCCAAAGGATCCTTCTGAAGATCGTATGTCCCGTTCCATGGTAGTAAGGAGTCAAAACCTTACGGACGCAGCAATCCTTCAGGAAATCCAAAGAATACATCGATAGAATGCTGTGGACGCTGTGGAAATGAACAGCTTCGCATCCTCTAACGGCTTCCGAAAGCCATCCCTTAAGGCTACTCCTCAGCCTCGGGATATGGTATGCATCGCCTGGCGACCATACAGGCCATCGGACAACTCGGACCCCGTTTATCCATTCTTCCCTAGGATCCTTAAGGCTTGATTCGCCGCATAGGACCGTAACGCCATGCTTCCTCCTCACGAGCCCCTCAGCCACGGACTTGGCGACGTACTCGACGCCACCCGTATACGGATAGTAATGGGAGACTACGAAGAGAACGTTCATTTCATCTCATTTCATCTCATTCCATTCCATCTCATTTCATCTCATGCCTTTTTCTTTTTACCCAATGCCAGATTCCGGATGATTTCTTTGAATTTCTCTGCACTTCTGCTCCATGTTCTATTCGCCAAGTATTCCTCCATCCTTTTTTGATCGAAGACCTTCCTACCCTTTTCCCTATCCGCCTTCCTAAAAACCTCCACATATCCTTCCTCATCC
>JAGTQN010000039.1:0-8140 GCA_018396395.1 Candidatus Bathyarchaeota archaeon
CTCTTCCCAGATCTTGGCGATTTCTTCCCAGATCTTCGTCTGCCCCTCCCTGAGGGCTTTAATCTCTTCCCAGATCTTGGCGATTTCTTCCCAGATCTTCGTCTGCCCCTCAGCTAAGCCATCGAGCCTTTTCAGTATCTCGGAAAAGCCTAAGTATCCTGCTACGGCGTAACGAAACTCAAGATCCTTCTCAAGAAGCTCGAGAAACTCCCTCTTTAAAGACTCCAATGCCCATCAATTCCTACCTAGTCCTAAATTTCATAAGTTTCGATAATAATAAAATTTCCACTCCCATATAAAGGCTCTTATAGTGAGTGGGTTCACAGGATGACTATGCCTCTAGAGAAGGAGCCATGTCTTTTCGGTCCTATGGATTGTAATGTTCTCGATGATGAGTATAAGTCCTTCCGTCTTTACTTAAAAACTGGCTGTTCTACCACAGAGATGACTAAACCCAATCTGAATAGTTAATGATGAGGGAAAATATCTAAATATTCATTAAATCTTGTGCATAATTGTTATATTGTGCATAATTGTTATATAATCTATACGAGCTTGGATAGGATAAATTCCATCATGCAGTTTTCAAAGCGTTAGGAATGGAACCTTCCCCTGAGCATTTGCATATGGCTTTCTAGGAACATGGCGAGGTTCTAAGATGCTGATCTTTTGGCATAAGATTTCGAGGCAAAAATGTCAAAAGAGGTTCAGGATTGGTAAAGGAGAAGAAAAGAAAAGAAAAGAAGGATGGGGACGATGAGGATGAGGGTGGAAGGATGCGAGCCTCATTTTTACGCCTCAGGAATTCCGGATCTAGGAGGAGGATTGGCGAGGAATCCTAGCCTTCTTTACGATAGGAACGATAGCCTTATGGCTTTTCGAGCTTTTGGCTTCGAAGGCTACGGTCCTATTCGAGTGCCTCCTTCCCCTTGATGCCATGTTCATCGCCTACTACTTCGGAGCCAAGTCCTCTAAGGGATGGAGGACGAGGAGGGATGGAGAGGGGGAGGGGATAGATTTAGAATGGCTTAAAAGATGACTGAAAATATGACTGAAAAGATGCGGAAAAAGATGGTAGGAAAGAAGCGTCTGGAAATAATATAAAAACAGGCTTTCCGTCCTCGCAAGTATGACAGAGCCCAGGATCCAGGACCTCAGGATTATCCTCATATCGGCCTGAAGCTTGAGGCAATCTCTTGCCAAGCCATAGCGAAGACTTCCGAAAACCAGGAGGAATGGATGAAGGTGGCCGCCTATGTGGCCCAGAGGATCAGGAGCATAGCCGACAGCTACGATGGGGTCAAGTTCAACGAAGATATCAGAAAGCTCCAGGAGCCGATGGCGATTGCCAAGCAGAAGGCCAAAGAGTCGCCTGGAAGGTCCTAGAGCGGGAACTCCTGTCGCTTGAGGATGGAGAAGACAAGGTGGGGGCGGAAGTGGATGCCGAAGCCAAGGTCATGAGGACCCCGTAGAGTTCTGCGCGGGTTTTGAACTTCACGCAAACGAACTACCAGGAGCGGTCCCTCAGGGACCCCGCGAAGTGGATATACCTCGGCTAGGCTCAGCAGACCGGGAAGACCTTTACGATTGCCTCAATGCCCCTGAGACTAAGACTTTAATCATCATGCTCCCCTACGGCAAAGTATGATTCTAGCCGACAGGGTTGCGGGCCATATCAAACACATGCCCGAGAAGATCCGGAGGTGCTTAAGACGCTCCTGGACTGGGTTCTGAGCTAAGTAATGATATGTATGGATTCATTGCTTAGCTCTTCCCTCTCGATTAATTCATTGAGGGCTTTCGGGGTGAACCCATATCTTGATCCCCACATCTGAAGGTTTAAGACTGCTACGATATCTCTATTTATTAATAGACCGCATTCTTCGCACTTCATAGACCTGCCCCCATAGGAAGCCATGCTTCCAGAGCAGAGGGGGCAGGTTTTCGAAGACCTTCTCGGATTAACATACTTCACGTCCAATCCGAACCATTTAAGCTTGTATTCGAGCATGGACTGGAAGGTCCTAGCGTTCCACTTAGAAAGCCTTCTGTTCATATCTTTAGAATCGTTTAGGATTCGCCCCTTTATCCCCCTCAGGTTTTCGAGTATTGCCCCAAAATTCTTCTCTTTAAGCTTCCTTGTTATCCGTGTAGTCAGTTTGTGCATGAAGTCTTTAGCCCTATTCCCTTCACGTCTAGAGTATTTCTCGAGAAGCTTCTTCGAAGTCTTCGGTTTAAGCTTCGCTAGCTTTTGAATTTTCCGCCTTTTAATCTCATAAGTTCTATGAATGTGGTAGAGCCCTCTTAGATAATACCACTCTATTTTCCCATCTATGAATGCAGTTATATTTGCCAGATTTACATCGAACGAACTCCATCCATCAGCTCTCAGCTCAACTTCTTTCTTAACCGTAATTACCAGCTCTTTCTCAGTCATAAGCAGTCCTCCGATTTTATCGAAGTCCTTTGGAATCCATGAATACTTCGTCAGCTCGACCTCAAGATATCTTTTATTCGGCTCTATGCTTATCTTTAGAACTCCGTTTCTAAAGCTGAAAAGAGTATTCTTTATGTAGACTGTTCTTTTTGTTATCTCAGGCTTACTCCCAGCTTTCCCCCTATTGTAGAGCGTCATCCATCCTTTAACAAGACCTATGACAGAGTTTATGGCTGAATCGACATAATGCTTCGAAAACCTCCAACTTCTTGACAATTCATCTCTAAGTTCTCTTCTCGCTTCACTCTTAAATTCCAAATGAGCCTTCCTCGAAATCTTAACGTGAGAAAGAATGACTTCTAAAGCCTTCTTCTTGATCGTGAAGTAGCCCTCTACCAAATCCTTTGGAGCTTCTACTGGGATTCTGTAGCTTTTAAAGACCTCCATATCCGCTCAACTTCGCTTTCAGGAACTTTAAACCTACCACTCGGATACTTAATGGCCCTTATTATCCCTTTTACGACCCATCTTTCCACAGTCCTCCTAGATAATTGAAGCTTCCTCGCAACATCACCGTCGTTAATAGCTTTTCCGTCATCTCCGACATCAATTACACTATAGATACCTTCATCTATTTAAACCTATCTATTTGGAAACTGTTTCAAAGGCGTAGACTAGAAGAAAAACAAAGGGGAAGAAAAGCGCGTTTATATAAAAATTCATCGAGAGAATCGTTACCGCAATATTACAATATTTGCAACATCACTTATTTGCGCTTATTGCTTAATAAATAACAATATCTAAGTGGATAGTCATCTTTTTCATCACTTTCACGGCTTTAGGAAAAAGGCATCGTATCAGGAAAATCTTCTCCAGTTTAGACATCAAAGAGGTTGATGGCAGCATCAATAGGCTACCTAAGAAGGCGTATGAATCAACCAAACTTACTAGAGCATCGGAGGGCTGGATAGTATAGCCAGACGATGTCTAAGGAGCTAATATAATTAATAGATGAGCAAATTGGCGCAGAGATGCAAAAATTACTAGAAAAAGAAGGATTGGAGATCCTTCAAAAAGGAAGAAAATTCATTATTAATGACTATGAGAAGTATCTGGCTGATGCGTAGTCCACTTCAACCCTCATCACTTTTTAATACCTTTCAGTCTTGAAGCCGAAACCTGCTAACAAATAAATAAGGCGGTCTTATTGCCCGCTTTACGGGCCAGCGAGGCTTAACTATAACCTTGGACTCTCCTAATAAGTCTAACCTTTTAAGCAATCGTTTATTGAGTTTTGGATGGGTTTGGCTGAAGGGCTTCTTAAGAGGGGCTTAAGGTTTCTAAGATTCCTTGTAAGGGAGACCATCGTTTTCACGACTGGTGTGGAGCTGGCCGAAGCCAACCCTGAGGCGGCGGTTCTGTTGGCGAAAACCTGTATGGGACTCGTAGCCGAAGCCATGGAGCAGCTGAAGGGCTTAGGGGAAGACGAAGAGATCGTGAGGGCTTACAAGGAGCTTGAGAAGGCAAGGGACCTCTTCGCTTCCGCAGTTGTTGGGGAGCCTATCTCCTTCATCGCCAGGAGATCGATTCCTCAGGGGGCTGAGGGAAGAAGGGTCCTGATCTTAGATATTGCCCACAGCCATACCCATAGAGCCATCGATATGTTAAGGCGTTCGAAGAAGCTCGAATCCTACGAAGCGCCCCTAGGGCTTCTAAGTAAGGCGAGGAGGGAATCGGCGCCCACAACTCTATATAGACTAGCCTACGAGCTTGCCCAGCAGAGCATAGATCATAGGAACGCATAGACCTAAACCCAAAAGAACAGAAAAAAAAGAAAAAAGAGATTTGCAGAGGAAACCTTGGAACCGATGGGCGATCTCTCCATGTGCCTCTGGCTCAGGTTAAGCCCCGGGCAGATGCACCTTTAGCTTCCTTCCTTGTTTCTTTCCTTTCCCCTTCCCTTTCGACCGATAAAGCCTAAGCCCTACTGAGATCCCTGAGGAAGCTTCGGATCCTAGGTCCCTTAAAGGCTTCAGGGTTTACTGGATAAAGGGGCCTTTCACCCCTCAAAACCCTTACAACATCTTCGGCTACCGTGACGGCCATTTTCCTAAGGGCTTCCCTTGTATGGGCGGCCATATGAGGAGTCACGATAACATTCTCCATTTTTATGAGGGGATTTCCAGGATCAGGGGGTTCCTTCTCCAGAACGTCTAGGGCGGCACCAGCCAAATGTCCGCTTAAAAGGGCCTCCAGCAAGGCTCCCTCATCCACAATGCCCCCCCTGGATGTGTTAATAAGGAAGGCACCCTTCTTCATGATACCCAGTTCATGCCTTCCTAAGATTCCTCTAGTCTCTTCTGTGAGGGGGACATGGATGCTCACGAAATCCGAGGAACGAAGTAACGTATCTAAATCTACAAGCTCGGCTCCAAGGCTTTTAGCCCTCTCCTCGGAAGTGTAGGGATCATAAGCCAAAATTCGCATCCCGAAGCCCCCAGCCCTCTTGGCGACAGCCCCTCCTATCCTACCAAGCCCTATAATGCCCAAGGTCTTCCCAGCCACATCTGTGCCTATCAACTCGTACCTAAGCTTCCAGCTGCCGCCTTGCTTCAGAGCCCTATCCGCTTCAGCGATCCGCTTGGCAAGGGCTATCATCAAGCCCATGGTATGGTCTGCAACGGCATCAGTGTTGGCAAAGGGCGTATAAACCACGGGAATGCCACGCTCCGTGGCCGCCTTAATATCTATGTTGTCAAAGCCCACGCCATGCTTTCCTATGACCTTGAGCCTAGGGGCAGAATCCATAATGGTAGCTGTTATGGAACCAAAGGCCCTTACGATTACGGCATCCGCCTCCCTGATCTCCTTAGCGAGAATTTCCTGAGTCGTCCCTGGGGACCATCGAATTTCCGCTATTTCCTCAAGGAGCCGAATTCCCGCTTTGTCGATCTTCTCTAAGAGAAGGACTTGGAAGGGCCTTCCCATAGGTTATCCCACAGGGATGGGTTTGAAGGAACATTTAACTTTTCTTTCCGTTCCCTTCCTTTTCTTTTAGTTCGATTCTATTCGATTTGATTCATCCGTCTCCACAGCTTCAGGGACTCGGAAGGGTGGGAAACCTAGAATCCATGAAAGGATAAATTTATCGCTGTAAAGAAGCCCTTTAGGCGGATTCCTATGGATGATGAGGCGCTGGAGGGTTATCTCAAAGCCGGAAGGGTCGCTGCCACGATCCTCAAGGATGCCGAAAAAATCGTCAAGGAAGGAATTCGCCTCTTGAATATCTGCGAGACATTCGAGAAGCGGATCCTCGAAGCCGGATGCAAACCCGCCTTTCCCTGCAATATATGCATTAACGAGGTTGCAGCCCACTATACGCCAGGTCCTTCGGATGAGGATGCCGTCGTTCCTTCCAATGCCTTGGTTAAAGTGGACATAGGGGTTCATGTGAACGGTTTCATCGCCGACACAGCTAGGACCATCGTCTTGGACGAAGGGCTGAAAAGCCTTGCCTCCGCAGCTGAGGATGCCCTTAGGAAGGCTTTAAAGGTGGTGGGTCCTGGCATTCCAGTGGGCAAGGTGGGCCTTGCTGTGGAGAAGGCCGTCAAGGAAAGGGGCTTCAAGCCCATATGGAATCTCGTGGGGCATCAGATCGCCAGGTATTCGCTTCATATGGGAACCTCCATCCCCAATGTTGGTAGCTCTGATGGTGGTAGGTTCGAGGTAAACGGCGTTTACGCCATAGAACCCTTTGTAACCTTTCAAGAGGCTGCAGGGGAGGTTTCATCCCTAGGGGAAGCCCGCATCTACCGATGCGTCCGCTACAGGAAGGGGAGGGGCAGCGAGGGAAGGGAGGCTTTGCTCTCTAAGATATGGGAAAACTATCGGACCCTTCCCTTCGCTGAAAGGTGGCTTCAGGGGCTTTTGGAGGCGCCTAGGGAGAGGCTTTGGAGCCTATGGAATGAGATCAAGGCTTCAGGCTTCGTGAAGGGCTATCCCATCCTTGTCGAGAGGACACGAAGGCCCGTCGCCCAGGCTGAGCATACGGTCCTCGTTACTCAGGAGGGGTGCCTCATCCTCACGGAGCTTTAGGGCTTCTGCTCAGCTTCGGCGTATATGCTCGTTATGAGCATGCTCTGGGAGCACTTAGGGCAACCCTCTGCCCTTTTCAGAACATAGTCTCCCTTTTGGAAGGACCTTATGTTCTTGAAGCCGCACTGGAGGCACTCAACCATCGTGAAGACCGAGGGGACCTTCTTGGCGGCTCTCAACCTCGCATTCTTCAGGTGCATAAGAAAATAGCTGCTTAAGATGAGTCCCATGAGGCTGAAGATGAGGTAAGAGAAGCTTACGGGAAGGTCTCCCTGGACATAGGCCGTCATGGACCTGTATATGAGGAAGATGGAAAAGAATAGGAGGATTAGAGCTAGAATGATGAAGGTCATCAAGGAGCCGAGGCCGAGGGTTCTTCCCCTTTCCTCCAAATAATTCTGTCTCCCTCCCTTTCCTTTCTTACCTTCTTCCTTATCTTCCCCTTCTTTCATCTCCTTTTACTGCCCAATGCCTATGGTGTTACCGACGCCTACGAGGATGACGGATTCTCCCTCCCTCGTCCTCTCTCTTATAAGGCGTCTAACGCGATTCACGGCCTCCTCAACTCCAGCATAGATCTCCTTCTTCATGGGAGCTATGACATCCTGGAGGGACTCCTTTATTATAATCGCGTAGACAGGGACCCCAAACTTCGTAGCAGTTTCCTCGATCTTGAACCTATCGACTCCTATGCCCCCTATGGCTGCCCCAATTCCCTCCGATACGCCCCCAGTTTCCTCACCCTCAAGCTTCATTCCAGCATCAACCATGATGACGAGGGAGATTCTCCCCATGTTCTCCTCGAGGATCTTCGTAAGGGCTTCCCCTATCTTACCCACATTGGCTCCAGGGCCTTCTGCCTTCAGGACGATGAGCCTCCTTCCTTCAAAGGAAAGCTCAGAGGCAACTGTATCCTTAGCTATTACCCACTTCTCCGTGCCGTACATGAACTTGGCGGCCACGAGGCTTCCAGCCCCATCTCCGATGGGCTGTCCCAGCTGGAAGGCCTGCATACCCGAAGCGTAAGCCTCGGCCTCCTGAATGATCTGGGGGAGCTGGGCCTCCAGCTGGTAGATGATGAAAATACTCATCGTCTTCTTACCGAAGAGGTAGAAATGCCTGACGATGCGATAGATCGTATTGAGGGCTAAGCCAACCTCAGCCAGGTTTTCGAGGTTGACGACTTGGGTCCTATCGGCCTTAGGGGCTAGGGCGCCTACTTCAGCCCTAAGCCTTTCGTCATGAAGATTCATGAAATGCTCGATCTTGGCTACGATTCCATAGGGATCCAGGTTTGTGGGCTGGATCCAGAAGTACTCGAGGAGCCTGTCAACCTCTGGGGTGGGATCCCTACTAGAGTCCCCGAAGGACCTGATGGTTTCGATGAGGGCCCTTCGGGCATTGTCCCTAAGGACCTTAAGGCGTCGGAGGGAGACATCTATATTTCGGAGCATAATAATGGCTTGGATCCTCTGTCCATAGAGCATCGTTATCGCAAACATAAGGATGAAGATGAATTGGAGGATGGATCCTAGAATATCCCCCTGTTGATTCGAGGAGCCTATCTGGCCTAGGAGGGCCTCTAATATCCCTGAAAAAGGTGGGGGC
>JAGTQN010000039.1:8180-8396 GCA_018396395.1 Candidatus Bathyarchaeota archaeon
GTTATAAAGATTTTAATTTTTAAGTGAAAATTTATTGAGGCGAAGGGACACCCTAGGGGCTTAGTGGGCCGCTAGCATTCCCAACATCTCGTAGGCTCTCGCACTACAGAGGTTGGGAACGTGGTGTGGTTTGACGGCCGCGTTCGGAATGAGAGCGGGTCGGACCCACACCCTATGGCCAGCGACCCATTAAAGGAAAAATCCAAGGTTCCTTTA
>JAGTQN010000039.1:8405-13916 GCA_018396395.1 Candidatus Bathyarchaeota archaeon
TTGGATGCCTTAGGGCTCCGCCGTACATGAAAATTTCCTTCCGTTTAAGATGGCGTTCTTAAAAAGCTCCAAAAATGAAAATCGCAAAAAGCTTATCCCTGTAGGACTTCGCCTTTCTCTGACGATGGAATTGGATAAGTATAGGAATCGATGGAATAGGTAAGTTAGGGATGGATGTCTATGGTTACCCATCAGGAGCTTGGAGTTAGGAGGGTTGTGAACGGAGGTGGAACCTACACGATTCTAGGAGGCTCCCTTATGGCTCCTGAGGTCCTTGAAGCCATGAATGAAGCCGCAAAGCAGTCCGTCCTCGTAGAGGAACTTCTATGGGAAGGCCGGAAGGATGTGGCGGAAATCATCGGAGCCGAGGATGCCTACATCACCTCTGGAGCAGCGGCAGGCTTGTCCCTTTCGGCGGCTGCCTGTATCACGGGGAAGGATAAAGGAGGTAATCCAAGCATAGCGCAGTGCTTAGGCTTCCCTTCTGAAATTTTTAAGGCTATAACTGGAAGCCTTTCCGATAGCTTCATTTTTGCCCAAGATATTATGGTTATGGACAAATTCTGAAGATAACGAAGCCTTCCGATACCTTCCTTTATCCCTGAGGCTAAGCATAGATGGTTGAATCATCCATGGGATTCGTGGGCTTCAAGGGCTTGAAGGATTTCCATTGGTTTTCCACAGTATTAGGTGGAAGCCTTAGGTAGCCTTTCCAGAGCTTCCTTCAGACTTTTCATCGTTTCGTTCAGCATTTCTTTGGTTTCTTTGGATTCCCTGATCAAGGTTTCGAGTATGATGGTGAGCTTTTCCGATATCTCTCCATACTTGTCGGAGATCAGTTTGAAGTTGTCATCAGTCCTTCGGGCAAAATCCTTAAATTCTTGCCTATAATCCCTGAACTCCTGCCTAAAATCCTTAAATTCTTGCCTATAATCCCTGAACTCCCTCCAGTAATCAGCAAATATCGATTGCATAGCTCCAAAGCCCTCCTGAAGCTCCTCGATAAGCTCCCCATAGACCATCCTGAATTCCCTAAATTCGGGCTTCACATCAGTTCCTTCCTTCCTTATCTCCTTTACTAGTGCTGGTGGTGGAGGATGCCCCATCATCTCTATGAATCTTGCGAGCCCCTCCCTTTCTCCTTGAACGAATATTTCTATCGATCCATCAGGCAGGTTTTTCGCGTAACCCGCTAAGCCTAATTCTTGGGCAGAATCCAAGGCGTATCTCCTGAAACCAACCCTCTGAACCCTTCCAAAAACCTTTAGAATATAGGCTTCCAATCGTGCTTCCCTTTTAGTCGTTATATTTCGAATGGGGAATTCTTAAGCCTTTCTAAAAAATCCATGGCTAGGAAATCCTCAGCCCTTTCCCATCGGTAGTCAAACCGATCACATCCTATGTAAGCGCTCGTTGCTCTATAAACGCCGGAGATCGCTATAGCATTCCCTAGGCTTTCTAAGGCCTTCAACTCCCAATTTTAAGAGCCTAAGCCCAGCAAGTCGGCAAAAACCGAGCTAACCGCCCCTTTTTATGAAGACCTGAGGAGTTTCTCCTCAAGTCTTCTCTTCTTATCCTCCATTCATTCATTCGTTTGTTTTTCCTTTATGGGAATTCTATGTGAAGGCTTTCTAGCATACTTTAAATTAATCTCAAACTATTTTTCAATTGGGAAGGGTCTGTAGCTTGGCTCTGAAGGAAGCCATGCTGTACGAAAGGCTTGAGGGCCTTAAGGTTAGATGTAACCTCTGCGCCAGGCGTTGCCTCATCGTTGATGGGAAGCTTGGCTTCTGCCGCGTCAGGGAGAATCGGGGAGGCATCCTCTACAGCCTCGTCTATCCGAGGGTTTGCTCCTATGCCATCGATCCCATCACCAAAAAACCCCTTGCCCACTTCCATCCCAGCGCCTCCGTCTTCAGTCTCGCAACCGTGGGCTGTAACTTCAACTGTCTCTTCTGCGACAATTGGGTCATAAGCCATGCGAAGGACATAAGGGGCGATGAAATTCCGCCTGAAAGGATTGTAAGGCTTGCTAAGGACTATGGATGCGAGGGCATAAGCTATACCTACACGGAGCCTACGATCTTCTTCGAGCTTGCATACGAAACCTCTAGACTCGCCCGTGAGGAGGGTCTCTTCAATACCTTCGTGACGAACGGCTACATGACTCCAGAAGCCATTAGTACCATCGCTCCATACTTGGACGCGGCGACAGTGGACTTCAAGGGCTCCGGTGAGCCCCAGTTCTACAGGAAGTTCATGTCAGTCCCCTCCGTCGAGCCCATATACGAAGGTCTTGTGGAGATGAGACGACATGGCATCCACTTGGAGATCACGGACCTCCTCGTAACGAAGTACGGGGATTCCTTAGAAAGCGTTAGGCGACTGGCCCGATGGATAAGGGAAAATCTGGGTCCCGATATTCCTTTCCATATCCTGAGGTTTCATCCAGATTTCAGGCTTATGGATGTGCCATCGACCCCCATAGAAACCCTCGAAAAAGCCTGTGAAGCCTCTAGGGAAGAGGGGCTCCACTATGTCTACATAGGAAACGTTCCGGGGCATAGATACGAGAATACCTACTGTCCAAGTTGTGGCGAGCTGGTCGTAGGGCGCTTCGGCTTCGACATCACTAGATGGCGTTTGAAGGAGGGAAACTTATGCCCAAAGTGCGGTGCAAAAATAGCCATTATAGGGAGATGACTGCCTTGGATAAGGAAGGCCGTATCGCATCTAATCGAATCTAATAATAATGAAATCGAGCCAAATTAATAATTGACACCACTTCTTATCCCTATAAGGGCTTCTGAAGGCTATGGGCTTCCCTCGCTTCGGTCCTGCAGGCATACCAGAACGTTTCTTAGGTCCCCTTCCGGAGTTTCCAGCCTTCCTCCGATCCGAGGGATTGGATGCCTTCGAATATCAAGGAACCCGCTGGGGGCCCAAGCCCCAGATCCGTCCTGAGGAAGCCATAGCCTTGGGAAGGAGGGCCTCCGAGAAGGATGTCCTCTTAACGATTCATGCCTCCTATTTCATAAATCTGTGTGGTGAGGACCCCATCGTTATGGCTAGCAAGGGAAGGCTTCTGGCCGCCATCGAGGCGGCCACATGGATGGGGGCGAAGGCAGTAGTCTTTCATCCAGGATACTATGGAAAGAGAAGCCCTAGGGAAGCCCTGAAGCTTTGCCTTAGATCCCTTAGCGAAGTTTCTGAAGAGATGGAAGCTAGGGGCATCAGGGCTCTTTCTCTGAGACCCGAAACCGCTGGCAAGACCTTCCAGCTCGGAAGTCTTGAGGAAATCCTAGCCTTAAGCCAGAGCTTGGAGCTCGTAAGACCAACGATAGACTGGGGCCATGTCTATGCTAGGGCTAGGGGGAGCCTGAGGACGAAGGAAGATTACGGAAGGATCCTTGGGATCGTAGAAAAAGCCCTGGGATCGGAGGCCCTCAGGGACCTTCACTGCCACTTCACAAAGGTTGAGTTCGGAAGGAAGGGGGAGAGGAGCCATCGGCCCATCGAAGACTTTCGCTACGGACCGGAGTTTGAGCCTTTGGCTATGGTAATTTGTGATATGGGGCTGAAGCCGGTTTTCATATGTGAGTCTCCTCTCCTCGACCTCGATGCTCAAAGAATGCGAAGGACGTATGAGTATGTGAAGTCCAAGAATAAGTTTCAGACATAAAACAAATAACAGGCCTCGAAATTAGTATAGAGTAATGGTAAAGAAAAAAAAGAGATAAGCCTCGGTAGCTCAGCTGGCAGAGCGACAGTCTTGTAAGCTGTTGGTCGAGGGTTCAAATCCCTCCCGAGGCTCCTCTTTATGGCAATCTGAAACCATATCAGGATCCTTTTTCTGCTCTGTCGCCCCCTTCAAGGAGCTATATAAATCCTATACTATACTAAACTAAAGTATCTCAAGGCCTTTTGGAGATTTTACCCTAATTCTTGGCTCTCTACAATTCCTTGTGGAGAGGTTTATAGCCTCACAAAAAAGAAGCACCACCGGTAGGTAATAAGCCCCCTCGCCTAGGCTATCTGATACTTCCTCACGGCTTCCATGTTGAGCTCCACACCTATTCCAGGCTTCTCAGGGACCTCTATGTAACCATCCTTAGGTTCGAGGTGGGGCGTCACTAGGTCGTCCTCCCTGAGGAAGTGGAGGTTATCGGCTGGAAGGATGGCATTCCTGACTACGGCTCCTACATGGGCCTCGAAGGCGCCCCCTATCCCCCCACAGCCCACTCCTATGGTCTGAAGCCATATAGGCATCCCTGCAGCCTCCGTTATGGCTGATATCGCCTGAAGGTGCCTCGGATAGCCTCCCGTGCAAAGGTAGTCAATGGCGTTCGTTTTGGCGGCTAGGAGGATCTCATCGATGGATCCCGTATGCCAAGCGATGGGTATATCGATCTTTTTCCTCAATAGCCTATATTCCTCAGGATCGTGGCGGGTCCTTGTACTCGAACCGACGGGAATCGAATAACGTTTACCTCCGACCTCGATGGGATGATAGAGGTCGTAGGCGGGTTCTAAGGGATCCTCTAAGACCTGTATGTTATAATCCGAGAGCTTCCTGGCGATCTTCACGGTTTCTGAGAAGGACCAACCAGCTCCGCGATCTATTCGCAGCTCAAGCTTATCCCCAACGGCCTCATGAACAGCCTTCACCCTGGCTACCGTATCAGAATTGCGGCTCGTATGCCACTTATAGGTTTTGAAGCCCCTCTTCACGGCTACGATGGCCTCGGCAGCCGTATCTTCGGGGGAAGCTTCGTTGGCTGTCCAGTAGGCTACGGGAACCCTATCCCTAACCTTCCTTCCCAGAAGCCTATATACGGGCCATCCCAAGGCCTTCCCCTGCAGGTCGTAGAGGGCTCGCATGAGGGCTGGAGCGAAGGCCTCGGGATCTAGATCTGGATCGAGGGGATCCCTACCAACGATGGATTCGAACTGCTGCCTAAGGAAGGAAGTGTCGGTCCCTTGGATTTCCTGCTGTCCAAGACCGCAGGCCCCATCATCAGTCCAAATCCTGACGATGGCATCAGGGCATCCAGGATGGGTAGCTGTATTGGTCGGATAGTACTTCTTCAGGGCATCGATGGCCGGAACGCCTACAACGTAAACATCCATCCGCTTAATGATCAAGGTTTAACCACAAGGGGAATGCTAGGCGGAGGCTTTTTATATTTTTTATTTTTATTTTAGTTGATACTAGATTGTACAATTTGGAAAGATGCACTATAACGTAGTTTTCATAAAAAATAAAAAGAAGATTCCCTCGAGGATTGTGAGATGCCTGTATGCATTCTTTTCCCTCCTATCCTCCTAGGATGTGGATTAATGTAATTGAAACACAAAGTTATTGGTTTAAACCCCTAGAATAAAGATGAAAAAGGTGAAAGTGCTTTTGCCCCTTCTCGGCTAAGAAGCACTAAAAACTTCAAAATAAATAACTTCTTTCTCATTCATTGACTAACTTCTACTTTTTCTTTTTGGAGGCAGGGGCATCGT
>JAGTQN010000041.1 GCA_018396395.1 Candidatus Bathyarchaeota archaeon
GAAGAAGGCGATGCAAAAAATAGCGGCCATGAGCGATAAGCAAACTCCAAGGACAGGGTTTCCAGTAACGGCGTATCCGAAAACGATGATGGCAAGGGCAACGAAAAGGAATGATACCTCAAAGGCCCTCTTAATCATATGTTCGCTCCTCTCATAGAAAGTAAGGAGCTTAGATGCGCTCGCGAAGAGTAAGGAAGCCCCAAAGACAGCTATAACAAACCTTTCTAAAAGGAATCCAGAGACGATCATTAAAAATGAAAGGAAAAGAAGAATAAAATCGTTCCATGGGCTTAACTCCAAATTTTCCTTCCTCCATAGCCCATAACTCAAACCAGAAAAAAACTACTGCGGAAGCGAGAAAAAGAAGAAAGAAGACAGAAGCTGTACCCACATCGCCTTTCATAAAATAAAAATAGAAAAGGGCTCCACTAAACATTAGATTCAAACCGCCTACTATGAATGGACGATTCCAAGAATCCATTATCATCCCTCTATAGCTATCCATCAAAATCGTAATCGGGTATATCAAATTTATCCTTTCACTCAATAGCAAAGCCTCCATGAACCCTCCATGTTATGCGGCCAGTATTTTGAAGGCAAGCTAAGAATCTGTTAAATTTAATTTAGGCTTCCATGAAGGAAAAGGATTGGTCATCGAGGATAAAGGGTTTTGTTGGATAAGCCTTCTAGCCATTTATAGTCGATCTCAAAACCTTTGACTTATTCAAGGATAGACTTATCCGTTAAGAGAATGGTAGAATCCTCCCCTTAAGGGTGAAATGTTTCCAGATTTACGATATTTTATTTTTGAAAATCCTAGAATATTCCATCTTTTCTTTCTTTCTTCCAGTCCCTTTGATAATAAATCCTCAAAAAGCATTGACTAAGCCTTGAATTCCTTTATGGTTTTTACCATCGCTAAATAATTTTCTTCTGGTATGTAGTCCTGGGGACTCGTATTGCATGCAGCTATGAATTTTCCTTTTCGACTACCTATCCTAAGCATCTTTAAAGTCCCTTGTCGAATCTCTTCGGGATTTGCCATCAAAAGGAAGGCTACATCCATATTTCCCGATAGGACTATCTGGTCTCCAAACCTCTCTACAAGATCTCCTAGATCATTGGCGTTCTTTCGCATCCATGGACGGCCGAAAAGCCCAACTCTATGAGGATAGGAATCGCGTCATCGAGCTTCCCATCCGTATGGAAAACGTAGGGAATTCCCAAACGCCTGAGGCGGGATACCGTTTCCTCCGTCCTTCTATAGACGAGGCGCCTGAAGACCTTGGGATCTATCATAAGTCCCCCTTTGTAGGCACAATCGCCATCAAGGAGCACGAAGGATGGCTTGACCTCCCGAACCACCGTATCGATTGCCCTACGGCTTCTCTCTTCTACCCAATCGAAGGCTGCTTCGATGAAGCCCGGCTCCCTGTAAAGCTTTATGAAGAAGTTCTTATGACCCATGGCTGTCGCGATCGTATGGAAGCACCATGGGAGGGTGATCCATGAAAGGAGTCCCGCAGCCTCGATCCGTTTCTGATCCTCCTTCCATTTATTGATGATTTCCCTCCAATCAGGCAATTCTAGGGATTCCAACTGGTGGAAGCCTGCCAAGGAGCCTCCAGCATATCGGCTTTGACCGTTCCTGGCAACCTGGTCTCTTCGAAAATGGGCATTAATATCGATGGATCCAAGATTGATGGCAGCCATACCCAGATCGTAAGCCATTCGAATCTTATTCTCAACCCTATCCGGATCGCCATAGCGCCTCCTGAAAAACTCCGGCATTGCAAACCATGGTTCCCAGAAGGGTGGCTTGTAGAACCTTTCTCCCCTTAATAGTCTAAGGAAAGCCTCAGCCTCTTCCGAAAGGACCATTTCCTGACCTCCGAGTTCAATGAAACCTGAAGATTTTCTAAAAATTCATGGATGCGGTACTTTAAGAGTTGTTTTAATCTCAATACTGGAAACGGCCCTAGCCTTAGCGGTTGCTCAAGCTCGCTAAACCTTAAGATGGCTTCAACAAAAAATAAAGTCGCCTCGTATCTAAAGGCTGAATAAGCCATGGGGGCATGGGTTTAAAGCTGGCCTTCGTGTTTTTTCGTCGGTTTCGGCTTCAAAGCATCGAACATGGCTATGTGGAGCAGTCGAAGAAAGCACCCTCTCAGATAGATAATAGAATAGTATTACTTTCGATACGAAGGCAACAATACTTTTTCCCTAAACATCTATAAAACCTCCAGAAAAAGAAGGTACTTGAAATAACTACTTGTGGCTTAATTCCATCACTCTGGAAAAATAAGAAAATAAAATAAAGAAAAAAGATGAATAAGGTCAATTAAACTCTATCTTTCTCTTAATACTTATTTTTTGAGTTAAGCAAGACCCTTCTTCGGCATGCCTTCTTTCAGAATTATGACCGTATCGATTGAATCCAGGGCCTTTTCTGGCACTCGGATTACTAAATCCCCCTCGCCCTCCCATTCCCATGGCAAGGTGGTCGAAGGCTCCCTTAATAAGGATGCCGATCTAGGCTCAATCCTTCCTTTAGCTCCAAAGACCCTTAGCCTACCGTCCCATGGCCATCCAAAGACATGCAGGTATACCATTCCAGGCTTGTAGGTGCATCGATAGGGCCCATCAATCGGCACATCTAAAGGCGCGGCTCCGGCTCCATATATGCTCTCGCCGTTATTCTTCAACCACCTGCCGACTTCAAGAAGCACATCAACCGAAGGCTTAGGGATCTCCCCCTCAGCCGTAGGTCCAACGTTGAGAAGAAGGTTTCCACCCTTGCTTACGATGTCAACGAGCATCTGCACAATTCTTCCGGGGGTCTTCCAATTATGGTCGTAGCTCTTATAACCCCAAGTATCGTTGAGGGTCATAGGGACCTCCCAGTCGTCATCGATTCGCCTATCAGGTATCTGGTTGTCCCCCATGGTTATATAATCCCCTAGGCCCTTGAAGGGAGTGCTAGGGGTCCTAAGTCCTCCACCTATGCGTCCGCTTATGATGGTTTCTGGCGATAACCTTCTGACGAAGTCCTTAAGCTCCCTTGCCAGCTCTGGGGTAGGCGTCGTTATATCGAACCACAGAATGGCTATGGGGCCGTAGTTTCTTAGGAGTTCCTCGAGCTGGGGTTTCACATACTCCCTTAGGTATCTCGTGAATTCCTGCTTTGAAAGGTCGTAGTCCCAGAAGTTACCCATCCCATCTGGATGGTGCCAGTCGAGGGTCTGGGAATAGTAGAACCCTAGCCTTAGACCTTCCTCCCTACAGGCCTCGGAAAGTTCCTTCAATGGATCCCTTCCGAAGGGGGTGGCTTTTACTATGTTGTAGTCCGTGAGATCCGTATCGAACATGCAGAAGCCATCATGATGCTTGGCTGTTATGACTATGTATTTCATGCCCGCCATCTTGGCTATTCGAACCCACTCTTTAGCATCAAACTTAAAGGGGTTGAATCTTTTGGCAAGCTTTTCATATTCCTTCACGGGAATACGGGCGTTGTACATGATCCATTCACCTATCCCGGGTATGCAACGGCCTTCCCAAACCCCGGCGGGTATGGCATAGAGGCCCCAATGGATGAACATTCCGAAACGGGCTTCCCTCCACCAAGCCATCCGATCGCCTTGGATGTGCAAAGTTTCCATGGCAAACTCTCCTCAATTCAAGATCCTTGAGATCTAGGCACTTAAGTCTATTGGATGCTTAATGGATTTAAAAACGCCTTGCATCCATACTGCCTATAAATTCGTTATCGATAAATCTGAGCGAGAATTTTTCTATTCTATAATTGCGATCTCAACCTATGACCTATCGATACTGTTTTATAATAGTATTTGACACTTTTCAAGCGTATTCCTTAAGCTATGGTTCATAAAGAATTTCTAGCTAGTATTGATAGGATAGGCTTCTGTTAAGAACGCATAGCTATCGCCACACAAGAAGAATCTCTCAATCAATTTCACTTTTCTTGATTATAGGTTTTTCCTTTTTATTCATTCTTTTAGAAAGGTCATCAAGCCCTTTACATCTTCCCTCTTTATGATTTTATTTTTGTTGTCTGCTATGATTTCTTGCTCGAATTTAACCTTCTGCTTTACAATAATCTTAAACTCTAGGTCTCTTAATCCTAATCGTTCTTTCCAAGTTCCTTGGAAACCATGCCTATCGTTCCGAAGCCAAAGAAAGGGTTCAGCACGGTTTCGCCGACAAAGTGGAGAGTTTCATCATGCGTTTCGGTATTTCTTCATTCTCTCAATGGCTTGAAGCCAAGAGTTATTACTTTCTTCATCATTTTATTGAAGGTTGGATTCGATTGGGCTCTCTAAAGCTTCAAGGAATAATCCCCGCCGTCGCCCTTCCTATGGGGGTGGATGCGAAGCCCGATCTCGAAACCCTCGAAAGCTATCTAAAATGGCTTCTATCCTTCAGGCTTGGAGGCCTTGCCATAAACGCCGACACGGGGGAAGGTCCCCATCTCCACCGGCATGAGAGGATTTCAGTATTGAGGAAGGTTGTGGAGGTCGTTGGTGGAAGGCTCCCAATTATAGCTGGAATCAATGCCCGATTCACGGAGGAGGCCATCGAAGAGGCGAAGGATGCAAAAAGGGCTGGGGCCGATGCAGTCCTCGTTTTTCCCATTCCCGCCTTTGCCTCATCCCCGCTGCCTCCTGAGATACCCTATGAATACCATAGCGCCATCTTCGAAGAGACGGGAATCCCTATAGTCCTCTTCCAGCTCCAGCCAGCCTTGGGAGGAGTCCTCTATGAGCCCGAAACCCTGAGGCTTCTTTGCGAGATCGAAGGTGTCATCGCCTTGAAGGAGGCATCCTTCGATGCCCTTAGGTATCTCCAAGTCCTTAGGACCATAAGATCCTTAGAACGCCCCATAAGCATCCTTACAGGCAACGACAACTTCATCTTCGAATCCTTCCTTCTTGGTTGTGATGGAGGGCTCCTAGGCCTAAGCAACGTGGGCGTAGACCTTCAGGTCGAGATGTTTGAGGCCCTTCGAAAAGGGGATCTCCAAAAGGCCTTAGCCCTCAGGGAAAGGGTTCAGATCTTAGCGGATGCTATTTTCGCCCCTCCTGTCGTGGACTATAGGGCTAGGATTAAGGAAGCCCTCTTCATGATGGGTATTTTTAAGAATGCTATGGTCCGCCCTCCCCTTCGCCCTTTAGGAGATTTAGAGAGGTCGAGGATTAAGGAAGCCCTAAAAAAGGCTGGAGTCTTAAGGTTACAAAAGGAAAAGGAAAAGTAGTGTTAGTGTAGGATGGTAATGGAAGTTTTATGGAAGGTGGTGATGGAAAGGGTTGAGCTTGGATCTAACAACGGAAATAGCGGGAGTAAAGCTAAGAAATCCCCTAATCGCCGCCTCTGGTCCTCCTACAGCCACTGCTGAGCGCATGGTAAGGCTTATAAAGGCAGGAGCTGCAGCCGTCGTTACGAAGACTGCAAGCTACGATCCAGAATATCAGAGAAGTCCCCGACCACGCTTCAACATCCTTCATAAGGAAGCCCTGAAAACGGGCTTCTTCTCCCTCCACTCAATAGAGCTGGCTGCAAGATTTGCCCCAGAGGAGATTGCCCATCAGGTGATGGAAGTGAAGAAGCTGGTCAAGGATGAGGATTGCGCTGTTATAGCGAGCATAGCTGGAAGGAATGAAGAAGAGTGGATAAGGCTGGCTGAGACGATGACCGTTGCGGGAGCCGACATGCTGGAACTTAACCTTTCATGTCCCCACACGAGGGGCGTTGAGGATTCCCTCTGGGGCAGGGAGGCGGGCTCTGATCCAAAAGTCTGCGAGTTTGTCATACGGAATGTAAAAAAGGCATCAGGAATCCCTGTAATCGGAAAGATTACTCCAGATGGTGCTAATCCAGTTCAGGTAGCCCTAGGAATGCTCGCAGGTGGTGCCGATGCCCTTGTGGCTACTGCCCGCTTCAGCGCCCTCTTAATCGACGTGGAGCTAGAAGCCCCTCCCCTCTGGGGAGGCTATGGTGGGTATGGTGGACCATGGATGCTCCCCATGAGCTGTCGATGGGTGGCGAGGCTTAAGGAGGCAGGCGTAAAGGCGCCTATCATAGGCTCTGGTGGAGTCAGTGATTGGAAGGATGTTGTAAGCCTCCTTCTAGTAGGTGCCGAGGCTGTACAGGCCTGCACGGCCGTCATAGTAAAGGGAGCGCCCTTCTTCGAGGAGATCCTTGACGGTCTAAAGAGCTGGATGCTTAGGAAAGGTTACGGAAGCCTAAAGGATTTCATAGGGAAAGCCCTTCCTAGAATCGTTCCTTTCAGCAGCCTCGATCGTAAGACCATATACAAAGCCTTTGTGGATGAAGCCCGTTGCACTGGATGTCTCCAGTGCGTTGTTTCCTGTCCCTTCGATGCAATCAAAATAAGGCAAGGAAAGGCCTTCGTCGATTCGAGCAAATGTGATGGCTGTGGCTTGTGCGCATCCATCTGCCTTGTTGGAGCCCCATCTCTTTTATCAAAGCCTTAGAATATGAAAAGGGCAAGATCATTTTTCGCCATCAATCATATATATTATATTTTATCTTTTATTATGAAGGAAGCTGATATAGTAGCTTTAGCATATACGCACCCTTCTTTTGTTGATAATTAATTAAGACTTTAGGAAACAATGAATAACTCTAGTAAATCTCAAAACCTTTCACCTATCAACAGGGATGCCAAAAATCCCAATCGTAGAATTGGCATTTTTGAATAGGTCGGATCTTTATATTCTTTGATTATCCCCTGAGGGGGGCTAATCGGAAAAGGAAGGAATTGGATGAAGATACCTTCTAACTATCTAGTCTAGCCTACTATGGCACGATCTTAGGCATCCAAGCCTTAAGGAAATATGCTTACTGCCTTAAGCTTCGAGTCTTTCAAAAAGCCTGAAAAGCTCACATGAGCTTGATTCCCTTCGCCGCAAAATCCCTCTTTATCCTCGTATTTACCTCATCCAGCAAAAGTACCCTGTTCTTATAGCTAACATGGAGGGAGAGTTCCAGTCTCTGGGATGTCGGAGTCAGGGCTGTTAGAAAAACCTCCGGAGGAGGATCGGGACTTGCATAGCGGGCCTCAGAGGCAATCTGCCTAAGAAGGGCCTTCACGGAATCCGTATCCTGATCTATGGGCACGGAGAGGGATATCGTAACCTTCATCAGACCGTTGGGGAGTTCGTAGTTAACGATCTTCCAGCGGGAGAGGTCCGAATTCGGAACGATGATATAATTGTGAGTATTTAGGTCGTAGAGCCTCGTCCTGCGAACACCGATCTGCACAACCTCACAGACCTCCCCCGTTGGCAACTGGATTGTATCTCCCTCCCGGAAGGGATGATCCAACATGATAAAGAAGCCTGCCAAGAAGTTTGAGATCGTATCTTGGGCTGCTAGGGCTATAGCAAGGCTAGCGATGCCGACGCCGGCTAAGGGTGCCGTTACATCGATGTGGAAAGTATTTAGAATGGAAAGGGTGGCTAAGAGAATGATGAAAATCTTTCCGATCTTGTTGACGATGGGCATCAGGACGTCATCAATCTTTGTCTCAGTCCTCTTCGCCACAGTCCGGCCATACCAAGTAATGATGATATCGTAGGCTTTGTAGGCGATAACTCCTATGAGGACTATGCCCAGAACATCGAGGCTCTCGTGAATGAAGAGAAGGAAATCCTCAGGAAGGTAAGGAGAGAAGTAGGGCAAGGCAGCGTAAAGACCTCCGAGGATCAGGATGAAGTAAACAGGTACATTAATGGCCTTTATGATATCAAGGTCGATGGCAGTCTTGCTCCCCTCAGCCAGAGGTTTAAGGTAACGCTTCGTGATATAAAGGGCGATCTTAGCCACTAAAATGGAGATGGCTATGATGAGGAAGCCTATCAGCAAGGCTGGGACTCCTAAGGTTTCCAAGAATAAAACCATTTTTCCACATCCATTTCCTAGGTTCCTGTAGCGTCAACTGAAATTATAAGAAATCTACCTAGAATAGAAAAGATTTTTGATAGGAAAGGAGCATTGGGAAAGCCCTCGTAAAAAGTCGAAGGGGGATGGGTCTAAGGATTTTTCATGAAACGTTATCCGATACCTATCATGAAAAGGTATCGTATTCTGGAATTCTTGGATATGAAGGAGCCTTTAAGGATACGTGAGATGCTTATGAGCAAAATCTCTTAGCGTAGAAAGGTTGCTCAGAAGCAAAGGATGGCGTTCCCCTTAAGAAAGATGGCTGGGGACAAAAAAATGGAGAAAAAACCTTGGTTTAGGAGCTTGAGAAACTTAAGCGCTTATATGATGAAGGAGCTTTAACAAAGATGAGGATGCGAAGGCGAAGAGAAAGCTATGGAATAATGTCATATGACTTTTTATTTAAGATACTGCATGGCTAACTTGTGGATGAAGAGTCGTAAAATAAAAAAGAATGTACATATGTATGCTATACTTTGCTATGCTTATCTTCAAGTGGATAGACAAGAATCTTGACAATAGGAAGAAAGGAAGCTAAGATCATTCATCGATCCTTAGCATAGGTGCCTAAAATCTCCATATTCTTTCGATGGGTTATATTCTAAGCACAGTCCCAAACCTTTTTGACCTATTCTTAAACATTCACCTCCATGCCCTCTTTATCGGTAGATTCTGTAATTGCTCTTCTAAACCTATTATGGGAATATCTTTCTCTTCTCAGCAGATGTCGAATTTTTGAGCCTCCCTCTTTTTCTCCATAAAGGTTATAAAGGGAAGCTCGGTACTATTAAGACTAGGAATGGCGGTTCTATGGAGAAAGGTGAACTTTTAGGCTTTTCTTCACTTTTCATAGGCATCGTCCTCCTCATCTTTACTTTCTTCAGCGCCTACGCTTTCCTTAGGGAAGAACTAAGTCTCGTGGGTTCATCGGACCTCATCAGAACTTTTGGAGAAACACTGGCCCCTTTAATGAAGGCAGCAATCCACGCCATTTATCTAGGCATCATGGTCTGGATCGGCTCCATTATAACCTTGAGGGCCATTCAAATAATTACGGGTTTGAGTAAGGAGGGAGGAAGGAAGAGGAAGGAAGAAGGAAAGGAAGAAGCCAAGGCTGAACAGAAAGCCTAGCTAATCGAGTAGCCCTCCCGGCCCCTAGATTAGGAATCACTTTGGAAAGGATCGGGATGACCCCCGCAAAGGCCATCGGCTTGGTAGGAAGGCTCCTACTGATTTTCTTTTTCCTCTACCTTACTACATCCTTATACTCCCTATATAATCTCCTTAGTACTGGAAGTTTCTCATTAGGTCAAATGGAATTCACGATTACCGAAGATGCCTTAACTGCATCGATTCCCTTTTCTTTCAACAACACGGGCTTCTATGACCTATGGGATTTGAACATAACGACCACGATCAAGGATCCAGATGGAAACATCTTATCCAAGGATGAAACCTTTATAGCATCTGTGCCTAGGGGCACTAGGGCTTACGAAACCCATAGGGTTTCCATAAGCCTAGCTAAGCTTCTATCAGGAAACCTAACAAGGCTGCTGCTTGAGGATGGGGAATTGCAGGCTAACATTTCCATAGGCTTCACATATGCCATGGCTTTAGGCTTCAGGTTGACATTCTCGAACCTTTCCTTTCCATGGGGAGCACCCTTGAGCCATCTATGCCTAACGCCAGAAGATTTGAGGTTCAACGGAACCCATTACATCCTTCCAGTTCGTTTAAGCTTCGAAAATCACTCCGAGTTCCTTCATGTTTCAGGGAGGCTAAGGATTGAAGCCTTCAACGATCGAGGAGAGCTCTTCAGTACCGGGCTTATGGATGTAGAGGCATCCCCTCGATCGAACTACCATGGAATCTTGGAAGCGATCGTATGGAATCCATCAATGTTTACGGATCGAGGAAAGATTCGTATCTATTTGGATACGGAACTCTACCACCTCGGACCGGTGGTTATGGCCTATGGCGGAAGCTGAACTGGAAATGGAAACCTTTGGGGAAGGGAGCTTCCTGAAGCTCCTCAAAAGCCTTCTTCCTAGAATCGCTAAGGCTGTCCTTTGGACCGCTTTCTACATCCTTCTCGATTTTCTTCTTCGCAGAATCTTTCCTTACGAAGCCCTTCCTATGGAGCTTATTACCACAACCCGAGGCTTCATTCTAATCCTTACCTTCTTCACCCTGGCAGGGAATCTATCCTCAGGAACGATCTTCGAATACATCTTCGGTTTTGCCAAGGGAATATCACTCATAGCCTTCACATGGCTCGCCTTTTGTGGCGGCATCCTAACCCTTACTCTTCCATCAGAAACGAGTATTCCCAGCATCTACGTAACGGTAGACTTCAGAATTTTCTTGGGAATGTACATCCTCATCGAACTTTTAGGCATTGCTACGAACATTCTTCGGGCCATTGAATTCCTTTCAAAGAAGGTCGAGGCGCCTTAAATCCTTCTAGTCATCCTACCTTCGACAAAAGCCCTTTTTATCCTTGGATAAAGGTTCTAAAGCCCAGCCGCTACTCGAATTCTTCGGATTTAGGCTTCAGCCTTCATTTTTCCTTTTTTAGCTTGAAGGGCCCGCCTTAAGGCTCCTGCAACCGCATCCTTTCCCATAGCCATTACATAGGGTCCAAGCCTAGGGCCATGGTCCGAGCCTAGGAGGATGGAGTAAAGGAGTTGAAAGAACCTTGGGGGAGGAATCCCATGACCTCGGGCGATCTCGAAGACGGCATTTTGAACCTGCTCACCGTCAACCTTAGTTTCTAAAAGGGCGATAAAATTCGCTATGGCGTTTTTCTCAGTCGTTGTAAGGTCGACGTAGGTTTCTGTAATTCCAACTTGGTCCGATACCCAATTAACGGCATAATGAATCCTTCGCTTAAGATCCTCCGATAGCCCCGCCACCTTATATCCATATTCCCTAAGCTTAGCAACAATGTAGCCCTCCCTATCCTTCGAAGGTGCCACTTTAGCCAAATAGACGAGGAGATTATACGGAATATGGAGGCTCGGCTCCTTGGGTGGCTTAAGGCCCACAACATATTCGTATAGCCCAACGAGTTTGATTCTATCCCGGGCATTGGAAACCTTTGTCCTTCCGAAGTAGACGTCCTCAAGCTTATCGAATTCATCCATATAGCTAGGAATGTCTGTAATAGCGATCCTTCGGGTTCCCACAAACCTCTTGAGGGTTAGAAGGCGAAGGGATTCTGGTGAACCGTACCTAAGCCATAGCTGGGGCGTAAGGACATTTCCAGCCGACTTGCTGATCTTCTTTCCTCCTTTATCCAAGAACATCTCATACCTCGCATGAAGGGGGGGCTCAAAGCCCAGGATCTCGCGGCATACGCGGTCGTTTACTCGGACGGAATCTGCTATATCCTTTCCATAAGCTTCAAATCTTATATCCAAAGCTGCCCATCGGGCCGCGAACTCCACCTTCCAGCTAAGCTTCCCACCATTACCCTTTATGGAAACCTCACCCTCATGACCGCACCCCTCTAGCCATAGTCCTGCGATTTCAGTTCCGCCGCATCTATAGAGAACCCTATCTTCATCGGGAAGCCACTTTAAAGCCTGAGTTGTTAGGCGACCGCAGCTCTCGCAGACGGCAAAGTACGGTAGGACTTCTCTATACTTCTCTTGTCCCACTTCCTCATCGATGATTTGCCCTATAACATCAGCCTTCGAAAGGATCCTTCTTATCGGTTCGATGAGAAGGCCCCTTTTGTAGGCTTCCCTCCCGGAGCGATGCTCATAGGACACTCCACAGGCTTCCAAGGCTTCAAGGAGAAGGGAACTCATATGATGGCCATAGCTTTCATGGCATTTGAAGGGATCGGGAATCGAAGTTACGGGAAAGCCCAGATACTTCGAAAGCTCCTTCGGAAGCCCAGCCGGAACCTTTCGAAGGGCATCCATATCGTCCGAGAAGGCGATGAGGGAAGCCCTTAACCCCCTTTCCTGAAGGGCTAGGACTACGGCATGGGCCCTTAAGGCATCAGCTAGGCTTCCGATATGGGGAAAGCCTGAGGCTCCAAGACCGCTCTCAGCCCTTATGATCTCTAGGCTTCTTCCAAGCCTCCGCTCCCTGGATTCTATCTCATAGGCGATCTTGTCGTACCAAGTTCCATGCCCTATGATTCTTTCCTCTTGGGAAGGCGAATTCATTCCCTATTTTACGCCACCTTAAAAGCCCATCGATTGCCATATAAAGCCTTAGGCCAAAATAAGGGGTTTGGCATCGATGGTCTCCAAAATCCTGCAAGGTTTATTTGGATATGCCATATATAGCCTATCCCAGTGGCTTTACCATGGCAGTCGTTTCCATAGCCAAGGAAAAGGATGCCTTCAGCCTCGTAGAGGAGGCCCTTAACCTCATAGGAGTCCAAGAAAGGCTGAAGCCAGGTTTGAAGGTCTTCATAAAACCAAACCTTGTAAGGACGCCTCCCCTCCTTCCATATAAGGATGAGGAGGGAGCCTATGAGATCAGCGTCCTAGAAGCCGACGATATACATCCAGACGTTGTTGAAGGGACCCTTATCTACCTCCGCAAGTTCGGCATTCACGACATAACCATAGGCGAAGCGGCAGGTGGCTGCGAAACAACGATACCTTATAAGGCTTATGGCTTCTATGCCATGGCTGAGAAATATGGGGCTAAGCTTGTGGACCTGAACTATGCAGAGGCAGAAAAGGTTCCCGTTCCAAACAAGTTTCTCCTAGACTACGTATGGGTTCCAAAGGTCATTCTGGAATCGGATCTCATCATAAATGAAGCCATCCTCAAGGTCCATGGGGCTACGGTCGTAACCCTATGCATCAAGAATTGGGGTTTGGGCATTCTTCCAGGAAAATACTACGGGTGGAACAAAACGGGGCATCGAAGGAAGGGCCTTGATGCTGGTCTACCTATACACCAACTCGGAAGTAAGGAAACAATCCTCGGCCAAGAGGTATCAGTTTCCCAGGCAATCGTGGATGTATCGGCGGCCAAGGGATGGCAAATAAGCCTCATAGATGGGCTTACAAGCACATACCATAAGGGTTTTTCAGTAAAGGATAGGAGACGCATCATCATCGAAAGAACGAATATGATCATCGCGAGCGATGATATGGTTGCAGCAGATGCTGTGGCTTCTGCTTGTATGAGCCTTGATCCTAAAAAGATCCTACACATCAAGTGGGCGGAAGAGAGGGGCTTAGGAACTGCCGACCTATCGAGGATTGAGGTGAAGGGAGCAAAGATCGAGGACGTGAGAGTAAGGGGTTATCCTCTATACAGCCAAAGGGAAGTAATAATGATGTAGCGATATCGATGATATCCCTAACAATGCGCAAGATTTGCCTATTTCTCCTTTTTTGCTTCGCATTAAAAGTTCATCGAGGCTTTGGTGGAAATAGTTCATCTTTTTAACAAACTCCTTCGCCTCTGGTCCATGGGGAAGGATGGATGGAAGACCTTGAGTTCTTCCTTACGAATCTCCTGAAACCCATGGTATCCTTACATAAAGGTTAGGCAGAAAGCCCATATTTTCAAATATGGGATGAATGCCGTATGAGGTGAGCGAGTCGCTCATGAAAGCTAG
>JAGTQN010000042.1 GCA_018396395.1 Candidatus Bathyarchaeota archaeon
TTTCGGCCTAAGAGCCTTATTCCAGCTTTTGGACATCCAGGCCACATTCGAATGCCCCGCTCAAGAATTGAGTTTCCATGAAATTAAATTTATGGGATAAGACCCAATTTCTACATGGCCGAAGTCAGTAGCTTTCTTGGGCGCTTCCTGCAAGAGATTTTCACATGGAACGATGTTCGAATCCACCTGATAAGGTTGAAGGCTTAGGAACCTTAGTAGAGTTTGAGAGACCAACAGAATCGAGATCCGATAGAGTTACCGAAGATCGCGAACTTTTGAAGAGGTTAATGAGACATTTATGCATAAAGACCATGAGCTAGTGAGGCTTTCCTACAGCGATATGCTTGAGGGAAGACTAGGTTAGGGCCCGGCACTTCCTTCAGTGCGCGCGATCTCCTCCAAGGGCAAGACTTGCTGGGGCTCGTGAACAACAAGACCTTGGGCAAGCCTTCGAAGGAGGGGTAGAAGCCTTAGGAAATCCTCCCTATCTATAACTGTATTTACACTGAACCAATCTCCTCCAGCTAAGGGGCTTATCGTAGGGCTCTTGAGCGCCGGAAGGTTGGCTAAGAGGGCTTCTAGATTCCCCCTCTGAACGTTCAGAAAGATATGGAGCTTCTTCTTGGCATCTATCGTCCCCTTCAAAAGGGTTAGAATATCGTATATTTTTAAACGTTTCATAGAATCGGAAAGGCTTTCGGTATTGGCTATGAGGATGGCTGTCGATTCATAGAGTTCTTCAATAACCTTAAGGTTATTCTGCTCCAGGGTTGTGCCAGTCTCGGTCAGGTCTATGATAGCGTCTGCATTCTCAGGGGGCTTTGCCTCCGTAGCGCCAAAGGAAAGGATGAGACAAACCTTAGAATTCGAGCCCTTCCGCCACCATGGAGTAATCATCAATGGATCCTTGTCCCCATATAGTTCTTGGTAAGCGGGGTTTTCCATTATCTTTTTTGTAGATAGGTTAAGATATTCTGTGCATATCCGGAGGATTCTACCTTCGTCATGAAAGGTCCTAATAAGGTCTGAAAGGCAAAGGATTCTTTCCCATTCCTTAGGAACCGCTGCAACAAGCCTCACACGACCATAGCCAAGGTTTAGGAGGGTTTCGACGGATACTCCCGTTTCCATAACCCAATCGGAGCCAGTTATTCCCAGGTCCTGCAGACCTTCAGCCACGGCGATGGGGATTTCCTGGGGCCTCAGCATCTTCAACTCGATCTGAGGATCGTTTATAAAGGGTCTGTATGTCCTTTCATGACCACGGATTACGTATCCAGAAAGGGTAAGAATATCCAAGGTAGGTTTTTCTAAGGAACCTTTAGGTAAAGCGAATTTAACCCTCATGATACCCCATTAACCTCTGTAGAACTTTATGGCATAAATCCTCCATTATCATCCCTTTAAACTTTCCCAAGGGATCGGATCAGATCGGATCCTTTTCTTTGTATAAGACCCTTATAATGCGAAAAGCTTTTATCGCCAGTCCCCAAGGTTACGTTGATCTGCATGGAAACTGGTAAAAAGCCCATCAACCTCCTGCTACGCTGTAAGAATTCAAAGATCAGGGTGAGGCTCAAGAACGATTATGAGTATACGGGGAAGGTATTGAGTTGCGATATGTACATGAATATCCTTCTTGGTGAGGCTGAGGAATACAGGGGTAGCGACCCCATAGCTAACTACGGCAATATCTTCATTCGTGGGAATAACATACTTTTCATCAAATTAGATAGCCCCAATTACAGAGAGTAATAAATTTACTCTGCATTATGCAAAATTTTAAATATCGAAGATCCCTTCGAGATAACGTTCTTCTCCGAACCTGGTGGCGATGACTATGCCTCAAATCGTTCTGGAGGAGCTTAAGCGACCGACTATAGAGGATCAATCCTTCGAGATCGTTGAGAGGAAGGGATTAGGACATCCGGACTACATATGCGATGCCGTTATGGAGAGTATCTCGGTTCAGCTTTCGGCCGAATACCTGCGAAGGCTCGGTACCATTGCCCACCATAACATTGACAAGGCCCTTCTGGCGGCGGGGGAGGCTGAGTATAGATTCTGTGGAGGCGTTATCAAGAAGCCCATGAAGCTCATCATTGGAGACAGGGCTACCTTCGAGGTCGAGGGTGTCGAAATTCCCGTTGCTGAAATCGCAGAAAAGACCGCCAAAGAATGGTTCTTGAAAAATCTGAGACTCGTGGATCCAGAAAAGCACATCCAGTTCCAGATCGAGTTGCGAAGAGGATCTGAAGCCCTGAGGGATATCTTCAAGCGTAAAGGCGAAGTCCTGGGAGCCAACGATACATCAGCTGCAGTTGGATATGCTCCTATGACAGAGGTTGAACGCCTCACCCTAGAGTGCGAGCGTTACTTGAACTCTCGGGAGTTCAAGAAGAAGTTCCCAGTCTCTGGGGAGGATATCAAGGTCATGGCTCTGAGACAACATCGTCGCGTTCAGCTGACGATATCCATGGCTTTCATAGACCAGTTCGTGAAAAGCGAGAGTGACTACTTCAGGCAGAAGGATGAGATTCTCGAAGTCATAAAGGATTTTGTGGCTAATTACAACTTCGAGGAGGTCGAGGTGGACCTGAATACTTTGGATCAAAGGGGTAGGGGAATAGATGGACTTTATCTAACTGTCCTTGGCACCTGCGCCGATGGTGCAGACTCCGGGCAGGTTGGAAGGGGAAATCGAGTGAATGGTATCATTCCTTTGAACCGTCCCATAAGCTCTGAGGCTGCTGCGGGAAAGAACCCTGTTTCCCATATAGGGAAAATATATAACGTCCTTTCCCATCGCATTGCAGCCCGGCTCATTGATGAAATCGAAGGGATTCGGGAAACATACGTTTGGCTCCTGAGCCAGATAGGAAAACCCATTAATCAGCCAAAGATAGCAGCCGTGCAGGTAATCCTTAAGGATGGGGTTTTGCTAAGGGATATTGAATCCGAGATCGAAGAAACTGTGGCCTCCCAGCTTGAGAACATCAAAGGTTTCTGCACAGACCTTGCCTCAGGAATCATAAGCGTATGCTAAGGAGCCTTGGTCCTAAACCTCGATAGAAATGCCTCAAATCTTAAGGGTCTTCGAGAATCCCATCACAAAATCGAGGGCATCCTTTAGTTCTAGTTTGACTTTGAACTTTCGCCTAAAAAAACGAAGAATGTTTCCGATATCCTTCTTGAGATACTCATCAGCGCCTAGATGATCCTTTTTCAGATATTGGGGCCAGTCGATGATGAAGATATGACCATCGGGCTTGATTATAACGTTAAACTCGCTAAGGTCCGAATGGACTATATGGGCTTTCAGGTAAGCCTTTCGAAGGTTCCTGAGAATCTCCCTTAATACAGCCTTTGGCTTAGGAATTTCATAATAATCGGCCAACTCGGCCCCACGGATGATCTCCATAACTATTACATGCCTATTTTGGGCTATGGGTCTAGGCACCGCAACTCCAGCCTTATGAAGCTCCTTTAAGGCTTGGAACTCCCTTTCAGCAGCCAATCGGGATTGATAAAGCCATGACATATGCCCCCTATTCGCTACATAAGCCCTTGTCCTCCTTGTCGACCTAAAGCTTATCCTTCCAAGACGCATGAACTTCACGGCAACCTCCATCCCGCCGATGCCAAGGGCATCGTAAACATCCGATTCTTTTCCGATGCCTAAGGGCTTCCCAAGGGCTTCAAGATAGCCGCTCTTTACAAGGGCGTTGATGGCTAAGCAATCGTATCCAAGATAATTCAGGGCGAAGCCGAGGAAGGGTTTCGAACGACGCTTAAGAAGGTTGAGGACATGGAGTCTCCTGAGCCTGAAGTCGACCTCCTCCTCGATGAGATTAGAATACTTAACAATAGCATTGATAGGGACGAATTCATGGCTCATCATGCCCAATTCGACCCCGAGGAGGACCCTAAAGTCTTCGCTTTCAAGTCTCTTGTAAAGGCTTGCGGCCTCCTCGGCAGACATGCCTATACCTTCCGGAAAGAGTTAGAGCTCCTCCTTGGGGGGCTCCCCTCCTGAAAGCCGAATTGAGTAAGGGTTGTCTGGCTTTTAGGCATAGAAACCTCCAGGTCCTCGTAGGTAATCTCTTGGGTAAAATGGTAAAAATGCTCAGTCTTCCTCATGGTCGCCATAAGCTTGCTCCTTTCATGGGTCCTAGTGGAAACAAGGGCATATATGAGGGCGAATTCCTTTCCTCCAGGTTGTCTAAGGACCCTTCCAAAGCGCTGAATCCACTTCCTCGGGTTTCCTGGCGGATCCAGCCATATCTCCAAATCGGCAGATGGAATATCGAGTCCCTCCTCAGCCACCGATGTGGCTACGAGGATCCGAGCCCTTTCCCTGAAATGGAGGAGGGCAGAAGCCTGCTGATCCATAGACATGGAGCCCTTCCCTACGAGGATTGCCACATTTTCGATACCGAATTCATCTTGGAGCTTCATTCCTAGTTGTTTGATGGCCTCCACGGATTCTCCGAAGACCAAGGTCTTCCTTAGTGGATTGTCCCGGAGGATTTGGAGGGATGCCTCCATCTTATGATTGTATTTTTCCTTGAGGGCTTCCAAGTAGAGCTGGTATAGGTTTTTTCCTCCAAGGCTTTCCAAAGGCATATGAAATTCCCTGAGCTTCCATGCGCTATACTTTATGACACTACTGGCGCCGTCCTCAACGATGCGGAAGCGAAGGCTTTGGAGGGCCCTCAGCCATAGGCAAATTCTATGGTCTTTGCATCGAATGGAAAGGTGCCCAGTACCGAAACTTTCGACAATCCTTTTTTCAAAGGCACTTACGACCTTTCCAAGTTCTTCATAGACTTCGAGGAGCTTTGGAGGCGTTGGAACCCTAACGATTTTTATTAGCCTTCTAGGAATTTTTTCTCTGACTTCCGGATCCTCTACGGAGAAAACCTCAATCCGATTGAAAATTCGCTTCAGTTCCCTCAAGCGTTCTGGGGCGTGGAGCTGGGGGGTTGCACTAAGGGCCAGAATCCTCGTACCACAGGCCTTTGCTGCCAGCAGGACGGAATAACCCTCGGTTTCGCCCACATACCTTTGGCATTCATCTGCTACTACTATGTTGAAGGGAAAAGTGAAGAGGGCAGATTGAAGGGTCTCAGAGAGGGCGCTGATGTCCTCTTCCGAACTTTTTACGGACCTAAGACTTGCCTCAAAGGGAGAAATCCAATCGTTGTAGAAGGTCTGGGGGGTGCAAACAACATAGGGATTGTTCCATACCTTCAACTCAAGGCGTTTTTTAGGCGGAAGCTCTCCAGAAATGAAGGTCGCTTCCTTTAAATTAAGCATCCTTCTAGCAAAAATTGTCTGCTGAACGCCCAATGGAATGCTAGGTACGAGGAAGAGGACCCGGATCGGCTGCTTCAAAGACTCCTTCCAAAGATAGGCTCCAGCCACGAAGGTTTTTCCAAGGCCCGTTGGTAGCCCAAGGATTAGGGTATTTCCTGATATTCTGTCTAATACGCGTTGTTGGAAGGGCCAGAGCTTATAGTTGATGGAATTAATCTGTAAACTCATCGGAGAGTCTAGAGGCCTTTCTGGGCTAAGATCCGATATGAGCCTACGAACTGAATAGGGGCTCTCCTCTAGATACCTAAGGTAATCGGTCCATTTTGCCAAGGGCTCCCTCTTCCATCTAACCCAAGTCGTCAGTAAAAACCTTAGGGCTTCTTCTGAAGCCACTTCCAGCAATGCCTCCCCCGAAAATTTCCTATTCCTTCGATATAATCTGGCTTAAATACAATATGCTGAAATATAATACTTTGTCTAAACAATTATTCAAAGAAGCCGTTGTATATCTCAAGACTTTTTACCTTAGCTTCATACCTTTGTATGCACAAAGCTTAAATAATTCAATCAGAAAATAGAGTCGCGGCGAGAAACAAGCCATGGCTAGTCAATACTTCCCCTATATTAAAGGAAGTATGGAAAATGTTGATTTGGACAAAGATGGTCTTAAAGAAACTTTACGATTTAAATTTCAGAATAGAATCGGTTCTGGATCTGCTTCAATTACTTTAGAGATAATCGTAGATGGTATAAACTACACAAATAAAGCTTCTTTACAGATATCCGATGGAATTGTTCGATCCATAATGCCCGGCATGTCTGTAACATCTTATTATGGCGATGAAGTTTATTTAATGGTTAATCACGGAGGTAAAATAGTTCCAGGTAAACATCAAGTTAAGATAAGGCTTACAGTAGATTGGGAATCGTACGAGACAATGATAGAAGATGAAGTTAAATAACAAAAATCTTGAAGATTAAAAAGCACTTTTTTAATCCTATAATTGATGATATAATAATATATAAAATCATTTGCTCTTAATCATGGGATTGTTGGTGTCCATTAGATCGAGGGGGACTTCCCATACCAACGAACTTCCTGATTAAGAGCGAAATTTTATATTATAATAAATTTAAGGGAAATCACCGTTATAATTGTCGACACGTAATAAGTTATAGGCTTTATTACCCTTTCTTAATGCCAAGAATCCTTTTGACAGTTTTCACAAGAGGAATTGAGAGAAGAAGTCCTACTGTGGCTTGTCCTATGTTTACTGGAACTTCGGCAATGGCATAATAGCCAAGGATTAGTTGCTCATAAAGAAAATATCCAAGGACCATCTCCAATCCGCCGAGAAGAACCTAGAGAACCGTCCATCCAATAGTCGGGTCTAACTTCAGGCCTAAGATGGCCATCGAGAAAAAGGCGATAAAGGCTAGTCCAATCCAGAGGGCTTCTGGAAGCGTAATGAGGAATGTGTTGGAACCTAGCTCAGGAAAACCTATCGTAATTTCCATCGATCCACTGTAAACGCTTGTTCCTATGATCCAGACGAGGCCAGCGATCGCTATTCCCATGAGAATCGTGAAAATCCTCCATTGCCTCACATCCTTGAAGGGATGATGCTTGGCAAGAAAGCCGACGATGAGTCCCTCAATGCCCTTTATGGCTAAGGTTCCAGGTGCATATGGATAGAAACCTAAAAAATATCGGCGAGCATGGAACCTAAGCCTCCTGAAAGGGCACCTATGTAGGGCCCGAAAAGTAGCGCCGAAGTGTAGACCATCGTTTCTCCGATGTTAAAATAGCCCTTGGTCGCAGGAACATAAACTGTAAAAACCATCGTAGCCGCGCATGTAAGAGCCGTGAAAATCGATGTAAGGCTTATTACCTTGGCGTTTGCATATTTCTTTATCGTGGTAAAACACCTTCTCTCTATAGAGACTTCAACATTCCCTTCTAACTAAACTTTGGCAAATTTAACGTTTTGGCTCCGGGACTCTGTGCGTTTCAAGGTTGCTTTGACGCTATATATCTTATCTGCATGTTGGAAGTGCTTATTCCTTCCTTCTCCAGGGCTGAAGGGTGAAGCCTAAGGTAAGATCCTATCATCCAACAGCTTGACTGGGATGCAAAGACCATATCGGGACGTACTGAAGCGCTAAGGTTGGGTTGATTTGATCCCTCCTGTAGGGATGCCAAGCAGGACAGGGGCTGGGCCTTGGGGACTACGAGGCGAGGAAGCTAAGGGGCATAAGACGCCACTGGCTCATGCCATTGTATGGTCTTTCCTTCCTAGCCCAAGACCTCCTGAAGCTCAGCTCCAAGAAGGGCGGACCCATAGGCTGGATGAAGGCTTGCCTATCAACGGTCGGCTCCAGATTCGTACGCGGCGATGGAGGTCTCAGGTCCTTCGTCGAGCCAGTTGTGAAGCTTGCCCAAAAAGTCAGAAGCCCAGAAGAAATCCTCAAGCTGACCCTTTCATTTCAGACCTTAAAGGCCTGCAAAAGGAGATAACTAAAATTTGCCAAAGTTTAGTTAAACAATAAAAATGAAAACTCTTCATCAGGAGTATGTTGGCGATGGATAAATCTTCATTAGGCCCCATTGATGTCAACCGAGGAATTTCCTTTTATAAGGAGCAAAAAGAAAAGAAGATAAAAACTTCCACTTCCGTTGCCCCTTTCTGCCCCTCTTCGGCTGCCTTTAACCTTTGTTCAAGAAAGACCGTTTATCGGTGGGGATGGTTATGTTGCCAGGCTGGAGGTACCCACGCTGACTGAAGGTTTGCCACGGCAATGTCTAGATGCCTCTGCCCATCCCTCAGCGTCCAGAGGAAGTGGCCTGGAAAAAGGGCTTTCACTCCAAGGTTTGCAAGCTTCCCTATATCCCTTCTATAGCCCTCTAGACTAGACCCAGGCCAGTTTCCAAGGCCAATGGTGCCTCCATAGAAGACCACGTCCGAAGAGAAAAGGGCTCTCCAGCCATCTAACTCTAAGAGATAGCAGGCCGAACCCCAGGAATGTCCTGAAACTTGGATCGTGAAGACCTTAAGCCCTCCTAACTTCAGGCATTCGCCATCTTCGACACTTCGATCCACCTTGCAATGGTGAAAGACATAGTCTTCAGGATATATGGCGCTTCGCTTGGCTACATCAAGGCCTAGCTCCCCATCCGTCCCCTTTTCAAGGATTGCATCCTCTATCTTCGGAGCTATGACCTCGCACCCGATTTCCCGTCTTATCCACCAACTTCCCCCGGCATGGTCTGCATGGCAATGGGTAATAAGGAGCCATCTAAGATCGTTAAGATCGAATCCATCCTGCCTTATGTTTTCGAGGATGCCCTCTGTTTCTATGCCTACACCAGCATCGATGACGGCGAGACCTCCTCCAGTATCTATCAAGTATACATGACAGTCCATTGGATTTGAAAGTCCTATCTGTCCACTTCCGACCATGAAAATACCCCTAGCAACTTTCATGTCCATCGCCTCTTAATGGGATTCACTATTCCTACGCTATAAAAAAGGAAAAAGGTGTAGTTAGAAAGCACCTTTGGATTTTTAAGAAAGAGCCTAGCCTCCCTAACCTAGATCAACCTCGCGACCTTGTCACCCTCGAAGATGGCATCTCGGATGCGCCTTGGGTTCTCGCAGTCGCCTATGACATAGCTCTCGCTACAGGAAGTCCTGAAGGGCTCCACTTGGCTTCTTTCAGCCTTAAGGCCTACGGCAAGAACAATCGTGTCGGCACTAACCTCGAAGGGTCTGCTTCCTCCGAACCTTATGAAGGCCGAGGAAGGCGTCACTTCCACAACCTCAGACTTGCAAAGGGCTCGAACTCCTTCCTCCTTCAACATCTTCGTAAGGACTGCAGTGTTGTACTTGTAGCCCTCCTCCTCCAAAGGCATCAGCTCAGGGAGCTTCTCTACGATCATAACACTTCTTCCAAGCCTCCTAAGATAGAGGGCAGTTTCGCATCCCGTTACTCCTCCTCCAACGATAAGGGGCTCATTCCCGATCTTTTCAGGGTTAAGAAGGGCCTCCGTCACGTAGAGGACCCTTGCCTTCTCAAGACCCTTTATAGGCGGCCTAATGGGAGTAGCTCCGATGGCCACGATAAGGGCATCTGGAGCCTCTTGTCGAACCTTCTCTGGCGTAACCTCTTCCCTCAGCCTCACCTCAACATTGCTTTCAGAGATCTCCTCCCGAAGGTAGTTCAGGAGGTCTAGAACATCAGCCTTGAAGGGAGGCCGGCTACCAGGAATTAGTAAACCCCCAAGCTCATTTCCCTTCTCATAAAGGGTTACTTCGTGGCCCCTCCTCGAAGCCACCAAGGAAGCCATTATGCCCGCCGGACCCCCGCCTACTACCATAACTCGCTTTCTCCTCTGGGCCCTTTTCAGGGGCTCCTCCGGCTCCCGCATGAGATAGGGATTCACTGTGCATACGATCTTTCTCACCCAAGCGACGGCTTCGAAATGGCATACGTTGCACCTGAGGCATGGTCGGACTCGCCTACCAGCCATGGAATTGTTAACCCAATCCGGATCTGCCAAAAGGGCCCTACCCAAGACAACCATATCTGCCTTGCCGGAAGTCAAGATAGCATCGGCGAAGGCTGGGTCCTTAATCCCCCCGGCAGCGAGGACTGGCGTATCCTTTATATGGCTCTTAATGTGCTCAGCCACAGGTATCGTTACATCGATAGGATGGTATAGGATGGGCATAGCGGGGTATTTAGACAGCCCAAGGGTTGAGAGGCCCGTAGCCATAGTAACGGGATGGAGATATACGACACCCTCATCCACCATTTTCTTGGCGATTCTGACGGCGAGTTCCAAGTCTATGCCTCCAGGCACATCCTCATAGGCATTGAACTTGAACCCTACAGGAAAGTCGCTCCCACAGAGGTCTTTAATGCCTCTTACGATCTCGATGGGAACCCGCATCCTTCCCTCAAAGTCTCCTCCATACTCGTCCTTCCGCCTGTTGCTGAAGGGTGATATGAACTCGGCAATTAGGTAGCCATAAGCTCCATGAAGCTCCACACCATCGAAGCCTGCTTTCTTTGCCCTTAGGGCTGCCTGTATGAAGCCCTCGATAACCTCCTTTATCTGCTCCTTAGTCAACTCCTTAGGAAGGATGGAATACCATGGAAGATCTATGGCTGAAGGAGCGTAGGAGCCGAGGAGGTCAGCGCCTCCCATGGTCGCTATTTGGAGGAAGACCTTAGCCCCATACCTATGGGCTGCATCGGCATAAGACCTGAGACTTGGTATGAGCCTGTCTTCAAAGGCTCCCATGAGGGGAAACCTCTGGAACTTTGTAGCCGCTGTGAACTGGCTTATGATGAGGCCTACACCTCCCCTAGCCCTCGCCTCGATATATGGAAGCGTTTCCTCCGTTACCGTTCCATCGGTGCTGTATAAGCCAGTTCCCATGGGCGCGAAGGCTACGCGGTTCCTTACCTCCACCCTTCCTAGCTTGATAGGCGTGAAAAGAATTCTTTCCTTCTCTTTCTCCTTAGCCCTTCCCTTTTCTTTCAAATATGGATTCCTCCGAGTGGACAATTGTCCATAGCTCGAGGACAAAATTATTTAAGGTTAGCGTTTTTCCAGCATGCTTAATACCCATTTTTCTAAGGAGCATAAGTGGAGCTTGAGGGCTCAGGGATCCTCATTTCCGACATTTGCTTCAACAGAGCGGTAGGATTCAGCCCTCCCAGAATGTGTAAATTTTGGATACATCCTGCCTTTATTGATGCCTACGAGGAATCCTCTTTAAGGACTCTTGCAAACTCCATAACCTCCTCTCAGCATATCCTTCTCCTTCCCCTGAGCCAACCATCTACCTCGCAGGTAGCCCTTCGTATACCCTATTATATCAGCACAGAGTCTCCGAAATCTGCCCAAACCCCATTAGGCGGCTGGCTAGGGCAACTATCGATCCAGCATTGTGGTATCTATCGAGTTCCCTAAGCTCTTCATCCCCAAGGAAGTCTAAGAGGCTTCCCTTACCTTTTCCCTTGGCATCCAAGAGGATGCCATCAGCTTCGGAATTTTGGGCAACCTTCGGCAGCCTAAGGAGGGTTCAGACGCCCATAACTCTGATGATCAGAAAAGCCTAGGACAATTACGCCTTGCACTTCAGCCTTCCTCTACGGCCAGAACGATTTCCCTCATGAGGACAGCCGCTTCTTCTACTGTTCGGATACTAAAAGTCCAGCCTTTACATAGTCGGCTCCCAAAATCGGAGTTTCAAAGGCAGCCAAATAGGCAGCTCCTGGAGGGTTAGGAAAGCCTCCAAGGTTGCGCCAACCTTGACCCTGAAGCCCCTAGCTACAGCCCTTCGTACGGCTTTTATGATCCTTGGAAAGCTTACTCCAAGGGCCCTTCCTTTGGATTTTTCACATCGATGATGTGGGCTCCTCCAAGGGGCCCTTCTAGAGCTTCTCTTCATCCACAACGATTACGAGGAGCCTCAAGTTGAGACGCCCCTTCTTAGGATGGATGAGGAGGCTATTTCTCGGCTTTCTCAAGGTTCTTTATCTTCTCTACGATCGCCTCAAAGAGCTTCATTCCCGAAACCTTCACAATGGAGATCTGAACTCCCCTCCCGACATCATAAAGCCTCGAATAAATTGGGTATTTCGCATAGCAAATCTGGTTTATCGGAAAGATGCCCGTTTCAACCTCATGTTCAAAGGCCTTCTCGTAGGTTTCCATACATAAGATATAGCCATCTATCCAAAAAAGCTTAGATACATCCATGGAAACGCAGCACCATGCTATATCTTCTAGGGGTCTTTCATCTAGCCCAAGGACCTTGATGCGCTTCGTTGGAGTAAGGTCGACTTCCAAGAAATCACCGATTCCTTCCAAGTCGAAAAAGGTTGTGTTTATTGAAGTTTTCATTGGACCTTTAATAACTTTTTGGGCAAAGATTCATTCACAAGGATCCATGCGAATTTCATTGAAGGCTTTTCCTCTTCCTTTCTTTCCTTTTTTTCTTACGTAGCCCTCTTCATGGAAGGTCTATATGGATGCCCAAGGCCCTGGCTATCTTCCTAAGCCCCTCGGCTGTAACAATTCCACCTCGCATCACATCATCCCGGGCAGGGTATATGATCCTTCCTTTGTAAAGACCGCCTAAATTGATGATGTAGAATGCCTGAATTACGAAGAGAAGGGTATTCAATTGACTACTTTTAAGGCTTCTTTCCAGCTCATGGCGTTCTTCCTCCGTTAGAGCTACACGCTTACTGAGGGCTTCCATAATGCCCTCCTTCTCCTCATCCATAATGCTGAGGATGTCTTGGAGGGTAATACCGTTCTCCCTGAGGTAATCCCTCAAGACATCCTTGAGGTCTATGTAATCATGCTCATACCCATAGGTCATATTCTACCACCGGAGGGCTTTTCGATCTTTTTCGGTATTAATTATTCATAGTTTTGACTTAAAAATGCGTTTTCAACAAAGAAATATGGGCCTAGGGGAAAATCCCTCGGGCTCATGCTGAGCCTTACCCTAGAAACTTCCCAATAAGGGCTTGAATCGATGCCTGCCCATGTTCTACAATGCCTCACCAACTTTGGAAACGAGTGAAGAGGATGGAAGCGAAAGGAAGGAAGAGGAAAAGCCTTCA
>JAGTQN010000043.1:0-147 GCA_018396395.1 Candidatus Bathyarchaeota archaeon
AACTTACGTGCCATAGTAGCCTTTCCAGGCTTCGATGCCCTTCAGGCTTACGCTTCTCTCGTCTCGTCCACGAAAGCCTTCTTAGCCCTTCCCGTATAGAAGGCTTCTGAAATGATGAAATGAAGGGCTTCCGAAGCGATGGAATGG
>JAGTQN010000043.1:168-12831 GCA_018396395.1 Candidatus Bathyarchaeota archaeon
TGGCTTCTAGGAAGCCATAGGCTTATTCTATGGCCTTTGAATCCTTCCTTAGGATAGACATGAAAGGTATAAGTATAGGATAGCCTAGGGCATAGGCTACTTCTCAATCTGCCTAGGATTCCTATCCCTTTCGAAGGTTTTCATAAAGCATCGATGGAGAAAGGGCTCCCCTAAGGCTTAAGGTTACAGCACCCAACGAAGTGCAATAACTTTTTTCTTACGAAGACTAAACTCCATTCTAGGAGCCTAGAAAGCTGGCCTAAGCTAGCCAGACCACCGAATCCTTTGGCTCTAGAGCTGCCCTTCGCACATGCAAATAGCCATCATCTCCTGTCCAGAATCTTTCGACTTCGAGAAGAGCTATGCGTTCCTTGAAGAGGGGCATGTCCAGAACGAAGGTCTCGAACTCTCCCCCCTCCCCCGAGATGTGAAGTCCATATCTAGCCTTCAAGTCCTCTAAGAGCCTTAAGCGTTGGATATCTAATCTTGACCCTAGCCAAGTCTTATCCAAGCCAAGGGCAGAGACCCTCGTAAAAACAATCTGAAAGCCGAAATTTAACATGTCAAGAAGTAGGGCCCTCGGCTCCTTCAACCACAAGGGAGAAAGGCTTTTCAGCCCTATATGATGGCAGACCCGATCGAAGCAACGCTTCTGATAGGAGCTTTCAATGACTCCAGAAACGATGGCTTCGATTCCATAGCCAAGCTTCAGCTCCTCGAGGGCCTTCTTTAGGCTTCTTAATTCCTCATCTTCCCCCCTTCCTTCAACCCTAAAGGCTTCATGGGGAATTCCAAGGGCATGAGCTTGAAGTCTTACCCAGCAAACATTTGGATAATGGAAAAGCCAGGTATCAATCCTTCTTGGAATGAAGGTTAATAGGCATGATATCTCAAAGCCCTGATGAAGGGCCCACCAAAGGGCATAGCAACTTTCCTTTCCACCAGAAAAAAGTATGGCAATCCTATGATTATCGGGCATCGTCTCATTCCTTCAAAACCTTCTGATAAGGGGTTTAAGTCCTTTCGGAATGCGAAGATAGAAATACCTATCTAAGCAGAGAAGATAAGGGCAGATTATGGAGGATTTTCCTTGCTCCTTCCCAAAGGCCTTTTGATAAAGCATTTGATGGCCTTCTTGGAAGAGGATTTAGGCTTAGGAGACGTGACCACGGAGGCCCTCATACCAGAGGGGCTGAAAACCCATGCAAGGATAATAGTCAAGGAGGATGGGATTATAGCTGGTCTTGAGGAGGCGAAAATCCTCTTCGAGCTTTTGGGTCTGGATGCGAAATGCCTTCGTAAGGATGGCGATCGAGTAGAGGCCGGAACAGTAGTCATGGAGATCTTTGGAGAAGGCCGATCAATCCTTATGGCCGAAAGGACTGCCTTGAACATCCTCATGCGAATGAGTGGCATAGCCACGGCTACCCGTCGCATCGTAGATGAAATAAAGGCTCATGGATACAGGACAAAGGTTGCGGCGACCCGTAAGACGGCTCCTGGCCTTCGATACTTTGATAAAAGGGCTATAGTTCTTGGAGGAGGGGATCCCCATAGGCTTCATTTGGATGATGCACTCTTGATAAAGGACAATCACCTAGCGCTATCAGGAGGCCTAAGGGAAGCCATAAGAAAGGCTAAAGAGGTGAAAAGCTTCACGAAGATCGTCGAGGTGGAAGTCTCTAGCGTAGCAGAGGCTATTGAGGCGGCCGAGGCTGGAACCGATGCTATCCTCTTAGATAATATGGCTCCGCTAGATGTTCGAAAGGTAGTAAAAGCCCTTGAAGAAAGGGGCTTAAGATTAAAAGTTCTTTTGGAAGCCTCTGGAAGAATAACCCCCGAAAACGTCTTAGAATATGCCAAGGAGGGGGTCGACATTGTGTCCCTCGGATCCCTTACCCACTCCGTGAAGGCTTTAGATTTAAGCCTCAAGGTTGAAAGTATCGAAAAAAGAAAGGAATGTTTGCACTAAATGCGAAACGGAAAAATCGATAATCAACCCAATATAAAATGCTGGACGCCGATTCAAACAAGCAAAACAGAAATCGTCCTTTAGTTCTTACAAAGGTGTGAAAACAATCTTTCTTTTCTCATTTTCTCTGATGACCTTGAGCTTACACTCCTGTGCCTCAATTCTCAGATTATCACCTTCCTTAACATAGGGTACGCCTTCTAACCTTGGCTCCTCATCTACTACGATCGTTGTGAGCATGGGACTGTGCCATGTGATCTCATATCCTGAAGGAGTCTTTTTGATGAGGGCACCACCGAAAATTTCGTAGGATGTTTCCCTCACCGGTTCCTCCCTCATTTTTTTCCTAAAGGGCATTCGTCCCTCATCTCCTTTTATCTTTCGACAAGCTTCTATCGTTATCCTTCATGGCTTTTAAACGTAACTCTCTTCTACCATTTAAGAATTTTTAGAAAATGTCCATATGGACGCGTCTCGTCGTTCTTAAACTTTATAAGAGCCCTATCTCTCAAGCTTTAGAGAGGGAGGAAGATTATGAATCTCGTAAAGCTAAGACTATCTATGCTAGGTACCTTAGCCTTGATCATAGGCATATCGACGGCCTTCTTTGCCTTCCTCCTAGACCTTGCCGGAGTCAGTTTTCTATATCTTCCTTTCATGGTCGTTGCTATAAACATCGTCCAATGGCTCATAGCCCCATATCTCATTGATGCCATGTATAGGGTTAGGGAGGTTTCCAAGACTGAAGATCCTTGGTTGCATAAAACGGTTGAAAGGCTATCGTTTGCGAGTGGCATAGAGAAGCCAAAAGTTATGTTGGCAAGAATTCCAATCCCCAACGCCTTTGCCTACGGCTCACCTATTGCTGGAAAGAGGGTTGCCGTAACTACTGGACTCATGAATAAACTCGATGAGGAAGAAATCGAAGCTGTCTTGGGGCATGAGATTGGTCATTTGAAGCACAGGGATGTCCAGATTATGATGTTCGCATCAGTCCTTCCGGCAATATTCTATTACATCGGCTACAGCCTTATGATGTCTGCTTACTACTCCTCTGCATATAGGTCAAGGGACTCTAGGCAGGGTAATGGAGGACTGGCAATCCTTATCGGAGGGCTCTCCATGGTCCTTTACTTTGTCCTTACCCTCTTCTCCCTCCATCTGAGCCGCCTTAGGGAGTATTATGCCGATAGTCATAGCGTAAACATAGTCCCCGATGGTAAAAGAAAACTGTCCGAAGCCCTAGCCAAGATCGTAGCTACGACGAGTGGCATGAGGAAGCAAGACTTTGGCAATGCCAGTAGCTTCAGGACCCTCTTTATATCCGATCCAGAAACCGCCCTATCAGATTCAGCAAGGCTCCAATACGGCATCAGCGATCAACAGATGGTACAAAGGATTTTGAGCCAGAAGTTAACTTTGGCTGATAGGCTAGCAGAGCTTTTCTCGACCCATCCAAATATAGTCAAACGCCTTAGGGCACTCCAGACATTATAAGCTTCCAATAAAGTTCTGATCCTGATACTTTTTCATCCGAGCCTTAAGCCTTTCGCATCCACTTATCAAGGTCTAGGCATTTCTTCCAACGTTTGGCCGCTGCCTCCATCCGTCTTATAAGCTCCTTCACTCTATCGCTACGGAAATTCTTCTCTTCACATAGAAAGCTTAGAAGTCCCACCTCATCCATGGAGGAAAAATTGGTTTCATAGCTTTCCGTTATCGGGGGGTTTAGAAAGATGTTCCTTACCTCATGATAATTCTTCGGAACAGAGATTTCCTTAGGAAGGTTCTCGAGACTTCCATAAGCCTTGATGAGCTTAAGAGCACCTTTGATCCCTATGCCTTTAACTCCCCTGTTAAAATCCGTTCCTATAAGAATCGCTATATCTATAAGTTGCTCATGAGAAATACCAAGCTCTTCGAGCATTGCCTTTAATTCTATGAGCTCAGGCTTCAATAGTCGAAATTTTCCTAGACTTGGAAGGAACTCCCTTCCAGTTAATGTGATGTATCTAACGAGCCTAGGGGTGCCGAAAAGAAGGGAATCATAATCTTTACTACCAGTTGCCCAGACATCCCCCCTTATCGTCATATAGGCTGCCTGGGCTTCAGCCTCTCCAAGGGCTTGAACATAGGGTATGCCAAGAAGTTTTAAAAGACGTTTGGAATCTTCGATCATACCCTTCGTAAGTCTTCCCGTAACCACGGCCTTCGAAAAGGCCTTCGCAACATCGCCTTCCGCAAGGGCTTTTTTCATTTCCTTCGCGGCCCTTTCCCTTAAAGTTCGCCTCCTTGCTAGGGTTTCCTCCTTCAATGCTGGAGGTGTCCCATCAAAGACGAATATGGGTTTTATACCATAGTCGAGAATGAGTCTCGTTGTCCGGAAGGCAAGTCCAAGGAGATGGGAAGTAGGGTTCCCATCAGAATCAGTAAGGAGTGAACCATCCGGTAACCTTATAAGAGCGAGGAATTGGTGAAGCTCAGCGTTGGCGTCGATTGCTATAATCTTTCCAGCCAGATCCGAAAGGCTGATAATCCTCCTCTTTACGATGGGAGTCAAGGGTACGCCCAATCCTTTCCGCTCCATCTTTTAGGGGAGCCAATTCGAATCTAAGCTCAGGCTCCTTCTATCGGCAGAGACCTTTATCCTCGCCCCCTTGGCTTAGAAAGCTTTTGATGTTCATCGTTAAGAATTCTTCATCGAGAAGGCTTTTTCCCCGGATAAGGAAACGCCCCATCTTCAAAACAGGGAGATCTAGTAAATTTACTGGGATTAAATCGAGGATTGCCTCAGGCTCTTTGAGAACATCCTTTTCTAGGACAACCTCCGGGTAGGCCCATCCCTCCCTCTCAAGTACAGCCTTTAGAATAGATTTCACTGCATCGCATGTAGGGCTACCAGAGGCTAAGAATAGCTCTATTTTTTTCTCGGGCTTTTTCGACAACTATAAGCCCCACTTCCCTATGGATTAAATGATTCGATCTTAAGAAATACGTATCCTTAAGCTAAACTTTTCCTAGGATTACTAGGGATGAAGTGATATAGGCAGCGGCTAGGCAAATCGATACTATTGTTACGATGGATCGCATAGCATCATAGATCGATGTATCCAAAAAAAGGGGTAGATATGAGAACCAAAGATAAAGAATTAATCCCCATAAGAGGACCGTGTTAATGAGGAACATAATGGTCCTGACGCGCATAGAGTCCCACCATTTTTTAGATCATATAAATAAAAAGAAATTAAGCCCCTTATTACTTTTCCTAGAAAGCCTAAAAACCTTTTTCAATTTTTCGCTCATATTAGGCTGATGGATGCCTTTTCATCCGCGCCTTTTGCGGAAGTTGGAGTAGCGGTAACACCTTAAGCATGCTAAATAAATAATCCTGCTCAAGAATGCCGAGGAGACCATGTATCATCTCCTTAATATGAGTGTTTATTTTTTTCAATCCGTTTAGGTAAATCCCTTCGCCCTTCTTATTCCTGATTCATCCTTCGAAGGCTACTTTAGATATTCGAGGGGAACATTTACTTCCTTTTCAATGTAGGAAATATGTCTCATCTCCTTGGAAAATCTGATCATATGCCTTGAGCTTTTCGGTGGAAGAAGAACCCCTGAAAGGCCAGCCTTGAGCACAATGTCCTTACTCATCGTCTCACCAGCCCTTCCAGGTTGTACGATGATTTTGGGAGAATTGTAGTCGACGAAGCAAACAGGAACCTTAGAGCATCCAAGTTTCCTTAGGGCTGCTACCCTATGATGCCCATCGAGGATTACGCCCGTCCGCTCATCTGCAACGATGGGTTTCTTTAGGATTCCATCAGCCTCTATCTCAGCTGTAAGGGAATCGAGATAGGTTGGCTCGATATCTTCATGGCCTTTAAGCTCATCAATCGAGACTATGCGCTTATCCTTCACAAAGTCTAAGAAAGGTTTTTCTGCTTCCATACTTTCCACGAACCTGGGTATCCTATAAGAGACTTAAGCTCTTTATTGAGTACATAAATCTTTTTCCTATCAAATACGTACATTAATGTACTTGAAGTTCTTCATAGTGATTTCTCTATAGAAAGCCTAGCCATGAAGAAACCGCTAGCTGCAAGCCTTCCTAAAGCTAGAAGCTCCTTCGCATCGTCGGCCTCGGAACCGATATTGGCCTTGGATAATTTCTCGTAGACCTCGATCCATGAATTCTTAAATTCCTTGTAGATTTCTAGGACCTTTAGGCCTAGCTTCCTATCCCCTGAGCTAAGGCTTCGATAACCTCCCTCGGCTACCCTTAAGGCTTCCTTCATAAGCATTCTATAGCTTTCGGTAAGCTTTTCCATCCTTAAGACCTCCGAAAGTCCTTCAGCCATCCTCGAAACATTTAGGGCAATTCCTGCAGTAATTAGTCCTGACAGGGCATCCTCTAATTCCAAAGTCTCTACTATAATCTTCATACCCAGCTTCTCAATTTTAAGGATTTCAGCCTTTACATCAACTAGCGCCGTATATTCGCCATCTACCATCTTTTCTTCGAGGAATCTATTCCCTAGCTCAATGAGAAGCTCCACTTCCTTATCCAAATGTTTCAATCCCTCAAAATTAGGTCGTATCCGAAGTTTTTCCAGGACTTCAAAGATAGGATTCCTTGTACTGCTGATTCCAATGCTCCTATGGTCCCCTAATCTCGGATCTGGTGGCCCTTCTTCCGCTATCGGACAACCATTCTTTAGACATTCATCGCAGGCTCCAGAAACGCAATCGAATCCAGCATTTCCACATCGGGGACAAATGAGGGCACCCCATAGGATCCTCGAAACAAGAGCCAAGGTTTCAAAGACTTCTTCCTCATCTCTGGCTCCACGTACATTAATCTTGCCATTTTTAAAGGCCATGATGGTCTTTTCGCCGATGCCCAGTCTTGCAACGCCAAGGCTAGGTGAGCATCTAAAATCTTCCAAAGGCTCGAAAAGCTCCAGAGCTCGGCAAAGCATTATTGAATCGTAAGATCCAAGGATCGGGTTTGTAACCCTAGTAAGCCTCATTTCAGCCATAACCTTTCCCATTTCTGAGATGCATGGACGAATGAAGGTTAAACAAGAATCCTTGGGAATGATCCCAGCTCTGGAAGAAGCTTCCATAGAGTCTTCCTTCAAGATCGACCTCAAGCGTTGAAGCCTTTCGCGATTATTTGAAAGGATCAAGCAATCTTCTGGTCTCGCTAAGCCCATTATGATCCTTCTAGCCATGGCTCGGCATGAAGGATGATCGCAAAGGCAACAGTCAAATCCTGGAAGAAGGCTATAAACCTCATTCGGCTCATGGATCATGGACATACCATCGCTTCGTATATGTGATTGCTCTTTTTTGATTGGGCTTGTTGGTATGTTATCTACGTTTTAGATAGTTATTTATCTTTGGCGATTTTTTATTTTCACTATGGTTTTTAGGGCTTCCCTTTCTTCAGCCATGTAGATACTTCTTTGGATGTTTGGGGCTTATGGATAGAGTAGAGCCATAGTTTGTAATTTTATTGTATTGACTTGACCTGGCTTGGCTTAGCTTGGCTACTCGCCTACATCATAAAGGCCTAAGGATGGAGAACTCAACTATACCCACATCCGTTTACATGGACCTTTCATCTACCCAGGTATAATCGCCAATAGAATTGTTGAAGGCTTCATGTCCAAACTGAATCCAGCCTCCTTGAGGCATCGATAGGGCGGATAATCGGCTTTGCTAAGGAAGCTATCGGGCTTAACCCATTGTTTCCCATAACGGCTTCCAGGATCCATTCGAAGCCTAGGTCGCCCTTCCCTCCCCTACGCTTCAATTCAATCCAATCCACGCTTCCTGGGTTTTGTACCAAGGGCATAGGGACCAAAGGAACTAAGCGATAAGAAGTAAATGAGTACCAACAAGCTCAAGGAGGGGGCATGGATTGAAAAGAGCCTTTTTGTATAGTAGGAAGCCTTTATGCAAATCTAAGGCTATAAACCCCTCATTATCGATGGCGTTGTAACCTAAGCCTCCTCACGGCAATCCTCGCAAAGGAACTTCCCATTAAATTCCATAAGGGTATCGGACCATTGACCACAGACTTCACAGTATCCTACGACCACCTCCCCAGCTTGTGGAACAAACCTTCGCTCAGTGATCTTCGCCCTTTCTACGATGGTTTCGAGGAGTTCGGGCGTGACCTCGAGGATGTCTTTGGAGGATACGATACCTGTAAGTTTTCCCTTGTAGATGACGGCGAGCCTTTTGACATTAGCCCTATTCATGAGTCTTGCAGCCTCCCTTAAATCAGTTTCTGGATCTACTGTTATGAGGGGTTGGCTCATAACCTCCCTGCTCTTCACTTTTTCGGCATTCAGCCGCTTGGCGACGACACGTTTGACGATATCCCTCTCCGTTATCATGCCTACAGGCCGATCCTTTTCGTCAACAACGACGACACTACCAACATCGGCTTTTTCCATAAGCTCTGCAACCTTTGTGATGGGATCATCAATCCTTACAGAAATGACAGGGCTTGTCATCACATACTTGACAGGTAGGCTGAGCCTATCCTCTTCATCCATCATCCTCAAGGATCTTCTCCTAGCTTGCAATTTCACCTCTCCCCGCAGGCAAGGACCTTTGGAAATCCTCGATTGAAATGTTTGTCTCCGTCACTTTTAACCCTTTTTTCCTGAGGTTTTCTATAAGCCTCGACCTTAGCTCCTCGGCCAACTCCCTAGGCGTTTTATTGCCGGGAACAATCTCTAGATAAGCCTCTGTACGGGTTGCAATGGCATCCTTAGGGCCGGCTAGGATGGAAGGTTCTTCCCCATCTTCATCGATCTTAATACCTATGGTAAGCCTCAAGGGGATGTCTCGTATAAAGTGCTTAGGTCCCCTTATCATGAAGGCTCCTTTCCGAAGGAACTGTCCTGAAGGAGGGGATTTGCTAACCTGTTCAGGCTTTACGAAGAATACGGTCGCGCTGGCTAAGCCAAGGCTCCAAGCCTTTGAATGGCAGGCCGCGAAGATCGCCGCCTCCCTTATCGTCCTCTCGGGAATTTCCTTTCCCTGAGCCTTTATAAGGACGAAGGAGGCTCCTGAGAAGTCTGCATGTAGGACGAGGTCCTTGGGCTCCATGAACCTCCTAAGGAGTGCCTCGTTGGAAGATGCATCCTTCCCAGCCAGAACCATGAAACCGTCTGAGGATAGGAAGTGGTGAAAAGACTCGTACCATGCCTTTTTCCTTATCTTCTTGGGAACGAAAGGAGATTGCGGGGCTACGGTAGTGGTTTCAAGTTTCTCTATTGCCGCCTCTGTTTCTGCCATAGCCTTTAGAAGCCCCTCGAGTTTTCGACGGGCCTCCTTGCTTCGGCTATAATAAACCTCGGCATTCTCTTGGGGACTTTTTAGAAGGTCTAGCTCGAAGGATGTATTTTGAAGTCTTATGGATGCGCTGTGCCTCTCTGGAAGGATCTCTGAGGCAATCTGAAAGGCTTCCTTTCCTGACGCTTTCAGTTCTTCGAAATGCCGAAGGATATCGTCCCAGGATTTTCCAGCCCTTCTTTCTTCGACGAGCCCATCATAGAGTTCCTTCAGGATAGGAAGATTCTGCATAATGAGGTCTCCAATCTTTTTGTTTGCCTCAACCCCCTCCTTAAGCTCCTGGGCCCTTTTCCTCTGCTCGTTTAGGATTCTTCTTAGGGAATCAAGGCGCTTTTTTGCGCTATCTATCTCCTTCAAGAGAATTCCGCTGGCGAAAAGATTCGTAAAAAACTCGTCTAGGGCTTCATTAAAGCTTTGAAAGCTTTTCTTAGGAAGCCCATCATAAACCTTTAAGGGAAAGGGTACAACATCGAGCATCCTTCCCTCAGCATCGTAAATGATTGATGCTTCATAAGGAGGCGAGTCGAGTCTTTTTGTTAGGGATTTAAGGGCTTCATAAAGCCCTTTGATTTCTTCCCTTTCTAGGAGCTTCATCGACTTTTTTGCATCGATGCCTGCCTGGAGGAGGATCTCATCGGAGTAGGGGCTCCTTAGCCCAAGGCCCCGAACAAGGACCTTTATCACCTCAACCCCTTCCGAAGGGATCAGCGATTCCAAATCTTTTATATCAACCTTTCTTGGATCCATGCCCGCCATAGGTGGATATGAGAATGAAGCCTTGGGATGAACATCCCTATCCCGCATGCGCCTATAAAAGAGGGCGCCCTCTATGAGATTCTGAGGGTTTACGAGAATGATGTTTCCTCTCTCAAAGAGTTCCGCAACGAGCTTATAGGATCCTTCTTTCCTTAAAACTTCGAGGATAACGATTCTGTCGAAGCCCCTCTGCTCGAGGCTTTTTATCATCCCGCCACGAAGGCCCTTCCTGAGGAGGGAGCAAAAGCCAGAGGGTCTCGGAGGCCTTGGGAAGGAGTAGTTCGTTAAATGAACCCTCCTTCCAGCCTCAAGGATAATCTGAAACGTTTTTCCAGCCTTACGAACCCTTAAAAGGAAAGCTTGATCTGAAAGATCATATATGTTATCAATAAAGGCATCGAGAATAAGGTTCCTAAGCTCCGCTACGGCGGCTGCTATTTCGAAGCTTCCCATCGCTTCCTTTAGGTTAGGCATGGCAATTTCCCGGGGGACAGAAATTGAAGTTAAGCCTTATGAATAAGATATACTGGGGACGGCTATTATTAGGTATAGCCATAGGCCTTCTATGCGCTCTACTAAACATAAAGGGTCTTGCTGCAGTCCTTTTTTCCATCCTCATATACGCAATCCTCTATTATATCCTTAAACTGGCCTTCGGTCTCGACTCTGAAAGGCTTGGAGGACCTAGAAAACTTCTCCTTGAAGGTATAGGGGCTTACTTCCTTTCATGGTTTGTTACTTGGATCATGGCTTATACAATTCTTATGGCTTGAAATGCAATTTTTCCTTTGAATGATTCCCTAATACCTTTATGAAGTCAAGCCAGCATTTTGCAAAACCTTCTTCAAAGGATGTGGTAATTATTTTTGGTTCCTTTCCCATCTGCAAGAACCTAGACCTGGCTTTCTTTATAGAGGAAGTATTCCCCATAATCCTATGAAGATAAAGAAGTTCCTCACCATTGGATCTGAAGGATGCCATTAGGCCCTCCATGGCGTTTACATATCCCTTTTCCCAATCTGATGTAGCCTTTTCTTTCACCCTTCTTAGGATTTCGTCGGCATCGCTAAAATTTCGACTCAACAACAGGGAGAAATACTTTGAAGCCATCTTCGGCTTCCTTCCTCCCTTTTCTACCACTTTCCCTAATCCTCGTCCTGACGCTGACTCTGAGTCAGACTCTGACGATAATCCTAACCCTATCCTTAAGCCCTCCCTTCGACCTTCCTTGCCAATCATTAGACCTCTCCCTCCCGTATGTCCTCTATGCCCCCTTCGGCGATTCTGAAGATGACCTCTCTCTCCGAAAGATAAGGGCTCGAAACGAGTCTTGCTATCCTAAGGTTTGGGGAAATGGCCTTCCTCAAGTAAAGCCTTGTCCTAACAGCATAACTAATGGCAAAACCTCCAGCTGCCTTTAGCGCTTCTCCAAAGGGTTCCTCCGGCGATGAAATTACATGGTTCGTTACGACGACAGCAAGATCGAAGGCTTTGCTAAGTTCCTTAAGCCTGCTTATATGCTTAGTCAAACTTAATTGCCTTTTTGGAAGGAGTTCTTTTCCAGGATAATCACCACGAAAATGGGTTGTCAAGGAATCGACGATGATGAGACGAACCTTATGTCTCTTAAGGATTTCCTCACATTTATCGACCACGAAGATCTGATGGTCGGAATTTACTACCTTTACACAATGAATACCCTTAAGAACCTCCATAGGATCGAGTTTGAAGCGCTTTGCCATCTGACAGATCCGCTCTGGGCGAAAAGTGTTGTCAGCATCTATGTATAACGCTCCACCCAGAATTCCTCCCATCTCCTCAGGAAGTCCTACATTTACGCATAACTGGTGGCATATCTGAGACTTTCCTGTTCCAGATTCTCCGAAAAACTCAGTGATATTCCTGGTTTCAACGCCCCCTCCTAATGCGTCGTCAAGGGCTTTGCTACCAGTCGTGATGCGCTGAACCTTAAGTCCTTCCATGAGCAGATCTTCTCCGCTTAAAGTGAGGAAGGGTAAGGAATCTCGAATCTCTCTTAAAATCCTCCTAGAAGTATCGACATCTAAGCCTACGTACATCAGCTCTTCAACAGTAGCTGTTGCTAGGGCCTCGGGAGTCTCAAAGCCCATTTTCCTAAGTTTCTCGGCTAGGCTTGGATCTAGGTTTAAAGCTGTGCAAAGAGCCTCGATGGATGCGAACCTTAGGCTTATGATTATCGCCTCCGATCCCCAATCCCTTTCGACGCTGTTTCTTACATGAATCGGAAAATACTCTTGCACCTTTTAACCTTAAGGCTCATATTCTTGGAGATGAAATGCGCCTCAGATTGATTTCTAAAGTCCTCAAATGATAGGCCTTCCGGTGCTGTAACCTTAAGCCTTAGAGGAGCCCTATTTTATCTCCATCGATGCTTTATGAAAACCTTCGAAAGGGATAGGAATCCTAGGCAGATTGTGAAGTAGCCTATGCCCTAGGCTATCCTATACTTATAACTTTCATGTCTATCCTAAGGAAGGATTCAAAAGCCATGGAATAAGCCTATGGCTTCCTAGAAGCCA
>JAGTQN010000044.1:0-11256 GCA_018396395.1 Candidatus Bathyarchaeota archaeon
TGTTGGACAATCCAACGCACCTTCTGCTCATTCAGCTTAGCCATGAACCGACTGCGATGCCCTGCGAAATAATTTCGGGAAACGAGAAAAGAGAATTTCCTTATTGAAATTAAATTTCCTATGGTATGGGATTGCAAAGAATATATTAGGATGGAGAGTCTTCATTTCATCGTTATGCAACACTGTGAGGTTTGCGGGCGCTCAACCCAAAAGCTAACAAAAATTTCTATAGAAGGAGTCCACCTCCTCGCCTGCGATGAGTGCCGTTCTCTGGGGGAAATCGTTATTGAGAAGACAAAGCCAAAGCTAAGCGCACCTATTCTTCCTATTGGAAGATTGGTAAGGAAAACCTCTTCTAGACCGATGATAAAGGAAGGGATCCCGCCCAAGAGAAAGGATGGCTTTGAAGACCTAAGCATTGTAAAAAATTATGGAGCCCTTATTAAAAGGGCTAGAGAGGCGTTGCAACTAACCCCCGATGAGCTCGGCAGGAGGATAGGGGAAAAGGCATCCGTCATCAGGAAGCTTGAGGTAGAAAGGCTCGTGCCAGACCATACTCTAGCTAAGAAGCTTGAGCATATCCTTAAAGTAAAGCTTCTGATCCCATCCTCCGAGACGCTTGAAATAGAAGGTTTGAAGGCAAAGATAGAGGGTAAGGCGGAGACGGAATCTTCCTTAACCCTTGAAGATATCGCCAAGGTTAAGGAAAAGTCTAAGAAGAATATCTAAATAAAAAATTCCTAAAGGCGATGGGCGAATCGTCAATTTGGCGAATTCCTTATGACTTTGATGGTCTTAAGGCTCGGCCATAGGGTTGGAAGGGATGCCCGCATAACAACCCATGTGGGGCTTATAGCCAGGGCCCTCGGAGCAGATGGAGTAGTGATGTCAGGACAAAGGGATGAGCGTATCCTTGAAGCCCTTCGAAAGGTAACAGAAACCTGGGGAGGTCCCTTCGATGTCAGCTACGAGGCCGATTGGCTTAGCTTTCTTAGGAAAGCTAAGGAAGAAGGGAAGATGATAGTTCATCTTACAGCCTATGGGCTTCCGATCGATGATGTCATAGCCTCTATAAGGTCCTGCGCTAGGGATCTCATCGTTGTTGTCGGTGCTGAAAAGGTTCCCGGAATCGTCTATAGGTTGGCTGATTGGAACGTTGCCATTAGTTCCCAGCCCCACTCTGAATGCGGTAGCCTCGCAATCTTCTTAGATAGACTCTTCGAAGGAAAGGAGCTGTCCAAGGACTTCAGGGATGCGAAGCTTAGGATCATACCGATGAAAAGGGGAAAGAAGGTTGTACGCTTAAAAGGGCTTGAACCTCGAAAAGACTTAAGCAAGGATACGACGTAATAATATAAAAATTAAGCGAGGAAGGAATGATCCAATGGCTTCGATGATGGATGAGGCCTTCATGAAGCTCGTACAGGCAATGGCTGGTGAGGATGGAATAAAGATCGTAAAGTGTCTCCTAAACCATGGAGAGATTACGGATGATGAAATAGCCCTTGAGGTTGGAATAAGGCCCAACGATGTCAGGAAGATCCTTTATAGATTCGTTAACTCTGGACTTTTGGCAGTCAACCGCTTCAGGGATGAGAAAACAGGATGGTATACCTTCAAATGGAGACTTCAGCTCGATCAGATGGAGGGATTCATTGCTAGCCAGAAAAGGCGAATCCTCCATAGGCTTCAGGAGAGGTTAAAGTATGAGGAGGGCCACAAGTTTTACTCCTGCGGGTCTCAGTCTTCCGATTGCCCTAGATTAACCTTCGAAGAAGCCATGGAATCCAACTTCCTCTGCCCGAAGTGTGGAAGCCCCCTACAGTTTACTGATAATCAAAATATCATCAATGCCCTTAGGGAGCGGATCGAAGCCCTTAAGGCAGAACTCGGCTAGCCTTTCCTAGGCTTCTAATCCAAAGGGCTATTCCCAAAGGCTTGAGGGACCCTCCTTTGCCCATCCTTACATTAGCTGAGAGGCTTTATGGGATTCACTTCGAGGAGGCGAAGCAGGCCCTCCTATCGATCCTTAGGGATGCCCTTAAGGGGCTAGAGGCGCATCCGAAGATCCTAGAGGTTACAAAGACGGGATGGGTTATGGTGGAGCTTGAAGGATCCGATAGGGAGGCCGCAGAAACCCTCTTAAGAAGGATCGTAGGAACGGTTCCTAGGACGCTATCTGAGCTTAAGGATGGCATGGAATGCAGGGGAAGGATCGTAGGGCTTAGGGATGACTTGGGCATACTGATAAACGTGGGTATTGAGGAGCCCGAGATCTACTATGCTCTTTTAAGTCTCTCAAGCCTTCGTAAACAGTTGGCGGACGGTAGAAGACTTGGGGTTAGGGATCTCGCAAACCTGTACGGGCTTCATGAGGGCATACCTTTGGAGGTACGCATCCTTCCTCCTAGAATCGAAGCCATGGGAAAGGTTCTTGAGGCCGAATTAACAGATCGCCAGCTCGATACCATCCTCCGATGGCATCGTCTCGGACTGGACAGGGTCTTAGTAGTGGGAGCCACGACGGGAACCGTAAAGAGGGCTGTGAAGGCTTCAGGATGCGAAAGATATATCCTAAGGATCGAGAGGCTCGGCATCTTGGAGAATGCCTTAGTATGCAAGATAGGAACGGAGGCCCCTGGAATCCTCCGCACCATGGGAAAGGCGCTTCCAGATGCGAGGCTTTATCCACTCAGAGGGGGCTGGAACTGGAATAGATGGACAAGACGCTATGGTATATGGAATGAGGATTCATAAAGAAAAGAGGGAAATAAATTTAAAATCTTTAATTTTTTAAAAAGATTTATATATTTCCCATAGAAATTTTTTGAAAATTCGATGGAGGCTTTATATGAGGATCGTTCGCTTCTGGCTACCTGGAAAGGGCATAAGGATGGGGGTTGTTAGGAATAAGAATAAGAATGATATGGTCGTCGACCTTACTAACCTCAATCCGAAGGTCTTCCGCTCCCTTCAAAGTATGGTTAGGGAAGCTTCATCCCGCAAGATAGGTCTGGAGAAGCTGATCCTTGAGAGCCTCGAGGAAAATGCTAGCGATGGCTATGGATACGATGAACTCGATCGGCCTCCTGAGGCAAATCGTCCTTATCTCATGATACCCTTTCGTCCTCCCGAGGTTTGGGGTGCAGGCGTAACCTACATGCGAAGCACGGAGGCTAGGGAAGTCGAAACGAAGGCAAAGGGAGTCTATGCCAAGGTTTATGAGGCTCTAAGGCCTGAAATCTTCTTTAAAGCCACTGCAAGGCGATGCGTGGGACCCAACGAGCCTATCTACATAAGAAGCGATTCCCGATGGAATGCTCCCGAGCCTGAGCTTGCATTAATTCTAGGGAAGGATTCCAACATCATAGGCTATACGATAGGCAACGATGTATCTTCCAGGGACATCGAGGGGGAAAATCCCCTATACCTTCCCCAAGCCAAGATTTACAAGGGATGCTGCGCCCTCGGTCCGTCCATAGTGACGGCTGAAGGCATTGGGGATCCTAGGAACCTTGAAGTCGCATGCAGGATCTTCAGGAAAGGAATGCTTGTCTTTGAGGGAAAGACGAGTACTTCCCGCTTAAAGAGAAGCTTCGATGAACTCATCGATTATCTCTGTAGGGACAATCCCCTTCCTTTTGGCACAGTCTTTCTTACTGGAACTGGTATCGTTCCTCCTGACGACTTCAGCCTCGAAGCCGATGATCTAGTCGAGATAACGATCCAAGGGATAGGTTGCCTGAGAAACCCTGTGAGGAAGGCTCGCCCTAGAAAAGTCTAGAATCGTAGGTTTGAATCTTCTCCGCCTTTCGCTCTAGCCTCGAGGCCTAGTATCTTATCCAAAGCAGCCTTACTTTCAGAGGCAGATTTTAAGGGATCCTCAGGAAGAGGCCCTAGTTCTACGTTAAGAAAGAATCTATAATCGATCTTTGTAAGGGCTTCTATAACGGCCTTCCAAGGAACATCACCCTGAAGGAGGGGTTTGAATTGCCTCAGCTTCATACTGAAATCCTTTACATGAACGCAGGCGATATAGTCGCTTAGGATTTCTATCCAATGTTGGGGATAGCCTAAGAAAAGGGCATTCCCCACATCAAAGTAGGCTTTCACATAATCATGGTTCAGTTCCTCCAAGAAGGCTCTGAACTCGAGGGGACTGTAGAGGAAGCGGTTCCAAACGTTCTCGATGCCAAGATATACACCGAACTCTTCGGCTTTGGAGGCTCCCTGCAATATCGCCTCCTTAGACCTATTCCACATAGTCTTGTAAGGAACCTCAGATGTAGCCACAGCCGGGACAACAAGGAGGACCTTCGCCCCCAAGTCCGATGCGAATTCGCAGCCCTTAGCTATGAGCTCGATGCCCCTCCTTCGAAGGGCTTCATCCGCTCCTGCCAAGTTATACTTCCAAAAAAGGCCCGTGCAGAGGCTAGGAAGCTCAACTTCTAGGCTTTCTGCCCTTTCGACAATTTCCTTAAGTTCTGCCTTAGGAGCCCTCCAGGGATTGAGCTTCTCCTCATCAAGGTTAAGCTCAACGCCCTCATAACCTATGGAGGCACTTGCCTCTAGGATTCTATTCAAAGAAAAGTCCCTTGGAAAGATCCATGCATTAACTCCTCGCTTCATATGATCCTCAAATAAAAGGTCTCATACTCCTTATAAAAAATGGGAAGTTATGAGGCAATGGCTCGAGCTTCCTCCCCTGCCTTCACGCCTTCGGCTCCTTCTCTTTCTCATTTTCTCTTTTCATCTTTCAGAAAAAGGAGCGAAATCAAAAGACGCGGTTACTCTAATTGAAAAGAGGGCAAAGGGAATAGTAAAGACAATAAGCTAGATTCAGAATGCGAGGGAAAGGAGGGGCGAATAATATGCCTAGGGTCTTTACTATTTTCTGGTTTGATTGCGAGGATTTTGTTACGCCCGAAAGCGATGATGCCCTGAAAAGGCTTGCAGAGATTCTCAAAGCAAACAAGATTAGAGGGGTGTTCAAGCTTGTTGGCGAAAAGCTTAGGGCCCTCGAAAGAAGGGAAAGGTGGGATGTCATAGAAGCCCTCAAATTCCATGAGATAGGCTATCATACGAACTACCATTCTGTTCATCCTACGGTTGCTGAGTATCTCAAGAATATCGATTTTGAAGAGGGAATTTCTGAATTCCTAAGAAGAGAGGGGAAGGGCGTAGAAGACATCGAGCGGCTATTCGGTGTAAAGCCATCGTGCTACGGTCAGCCTGGGGGAGCATGGGCCCCTCAGGTATATCCAGCCTTGAGAAAAATGGGAATTCCCGTTTACTTAGACCTTACGAATATCATTGCCCTTGAAGGCGGTCCCTTTTGGTACTGCGGAATTCTTAACATTCTAAACCTTGCACCTCCTAAAGGGGGCGTAATAGGGCTAAACTTTGAACTAGGCAGTCCTGGCTTTATAGAGAAAGCCATGAAAAGATATGATGGGATTTATGACCTTATCCGAGACTGGGGCATCGTAAGCGTTTACAACCATCCATGCACCCTCGTGACAGCGGAGTTCTGGGATGCTGTAAACTTCAGTAGAGGACAAAATACGCCCATAAGTATGCTCAAGATGCCAAGGCTAAAACCCAAGCATTTGGTTGAGGAGGGTTACAAAGATTTCGAGAAGTTCGTAAGGCATGTAAAGGCTAAGCCTTGGGTTGAATTTGTCACAGCCCAAGAGCTTTATAGACTTTTCAAGGACAAGGCATCAGAAAGGCTGTATGATAAGGAGGAAATTGCCTTCTTGGCATCCAACTGTCGACGCATATCCTTTCAAAGGCTTGAAGATGCCTATTTATCGGCCTCTGAGATCTTCTGGCTTATAACAGCCAGCTTGGCTGAGTATAGGATTCATGGCGAGCTACCTGAAAGGGTTAAGAATTTCTATCCCCTTGGGCCTTTCCGGTCCATCGAATCAGAGGCTTTTGGTACCGTAAAATCGAAGGACATCCTAGACGAAGCCTATAAGGCTAGAATTTTCATGGAGTCCCAAGGTAGAATTCCCGATTGGATCGAAATACGCAACCTAAGGATTAGCCCAGAAGACTTTCTCGCTTCAGAAGCAGAGCTTTATGTAAGGTTAAGAAAGGAGGAACACCCATCTTCCAAAAGGGTTCAGCTGGTTAAGGCTGATTTCCAGCCCTTTCGATACATAAGTCCAGAAGGAGCAAGGGATTCTTGGAAGTGGATCGTATTTCCTGAGGGCTTCGAAGCTTGGAGATTGGTTGAACTCGCCAAACTCCAAACATGGACTATGAAGCCCTCCCGATTGGAAGGATGAAGGAAGGTTCCATGGGAAAATCGTATCTTTAGGGGCTTTCTTTCGCCAAAAGGTTATGCCCTCAAATTTGGATCGATCGAATAATTTATTTTGAAAGGCTCGGAAAACAAAGCGAGGGGATTTGTTTGAGACTTGCCCTCGGATCGATATATGAGCTAACGGACGACAAGCTAGTCTTTGCGAAACAGCTTGGTGTCGAGGATATCATCGTCCATGCCCCTGTGGATCCCTCCTTATCTGGAGGCCCTGGCTACTATGAGTTCCTTCCTCTTTTAAGGATAAAGACGAAGATCGAAGCCTATGGGCTTAGGCTCGTTGCCATAGAAAACATTCCGTCAGCATGGTATATGAAGGTGATGCTAGGCCAAGAGGGGCGGGATGAGCAGATAGAAAACTTCTGTAAAACCTTGGAGAACATGGGTAGGGCCCGCATACCGATTCTGGGCTATCATTTCAGCCCCACGGGAGTCTGGAGAACCTGCACCGATATGCCCTGGCGAGGAGCCCGCGTAACGAGCTTCGACTATGAGCTTGTTAAGGATGCCCCCGCCAGGCTTGGAAGGCTTAACGATGAGCAGATGTGGGAGAACTTCACATACTTCCTAAAAAGGGTCATTCCAACGGCCGAGGAGGCTGGGGTTAAGATGGCTCTCCACCCCGATGATCCTCCCGTACCATCCCTTGCTGGTATAGCAAGAATATTCAGAAACGTAGAAGCCTTCAAACGCCTCATCGAACTCGTTCCAAGCGATTATAACGGCATAGAATTCTGCCAAGGAACCTTTACTGAGATGGGGATCGATGTTATAGAGGCTATTCGATACTTTGGCTCGAGGCGAAAGATCTTCTATGTCCACTTCAGGAATGTTTTGGGAAACCCCTATAAGTTTCATGAAACCTTCGTGGATGATGGGCAGACGAATATGCTGAAGGCTATGCTAGCCTATAAGGAAGTTGGCTACGACGGCGTCTTCATCGATGATCATGTTCCCCATTCTCCGGATGATACACCATGGGGCCATAGGGGCCGGGCCTATGCCTGCGGTTATATCAAGGCCCTCATCGAGGCTGTAAAGGCTCTGGGTTAATAACAAGGGAGACAAAGGAAGTAAAAGAAAGGAATAAATGGAAGAAATTTCAGTATCTACGATTCCTACAACTTCACCGTTTTTGCTAATTCCCACCACTTTCAGCTTGCCTTTCCCTTTACTTCCCATAGTTCTTCATATCGACTTTTCTAAGGGCTAAAGACTGTAATGGGCGACCTCATATCGCTTCAAAGCTTCCAAATCAAGCTCCACGCCAATGCCGGGCTTCTCTGGAACTTCGGCAAAGCCTTCCTTCACTTCCAAATGGGGATTGAGGAGGTCGTCTTCCCTTACGAAGTGAAGATTATCGCCTGGAAGGATTGCATTCTTCGTGACAGCGCCTATATGAATGGAAAAGGCACTCAAAAGGCCTGTTCCAGAAACGCCACATATCTGTAACCACAAAGGAATACCAGCAGCATCGGAGATAGCAGATATAGCAGCCACAGTACGGGGCTTAGCACTTACGTTCAAGTAGTCAACGGCATCGGCCTTGACGGCTAAGAGAGCATCCCTCATCGAGCCTATATGCCATGCTAGGGGAATGTCGATTTTCTCCCTCAGGAGCCTATAAAGCCTTGGATCGTTCCGAGGAATGGGATCCTCAAAGCATTCTATGTTATAGCCCTTTAGCTGCCTTGCAATCTTCACTACCATAGGAAGGTCCCAGGGATAGCCTCGATCGATGCGGATGGCAATCCTATCCCCTACGGCTTCATGGATAGCCCTAACCCTTGCAACGGTGTTTTCTTCGATAGGATTCGTATGGAACTTCATAACCTTAAATCCCCTTTGGACAGCCACTTGGGCTTCTGATGCCGTCTCTTCAGGGGTTGCCCTTTCTACAGTCCAATAGGCCACAGGAACCCGATCCCTAAACTTCCTTCCAAGAAGCCTATAAACGGGCCATCCCAAAGCTTTTCCTTGCAGGTCGTAAAGGGCTTGCATAATTCCAGACTCGTAATCATCAGGGTATAGCTCTAAAGGATCCTTTCCTATAATGCTTCGAAACTGTTGTAAGATAGCTTGTGCATTCCCTCCCCTACCTGATTCGCCAATGCCTACGATTTCCTCATCAGTTTTAATCCTTATGATCGGATCTGGTTGCTCGTATGGCTCCTTTGGACGATATTTTCTTATGACGGGAGTATAAGGAACAGCTACAACAAAAACTTCGATCCCTTGGATTTTCAAGGAATTCACCCTCGCATAGAATTATCCTTTTTCTTTCTGTTATGAGCTTTTCCCTTCGATTCTTGTTCGTTATGCAAAGGCTTTTCATCAAAAGGCTCATCACCGCATCTATTCATTCTATCGATAATCCCGTCGGACCCATAGATGGAGATGTTGCCATGTTAGCGTAAAGATAAGTAAGGGAATATTCTAGGGAAGCGAAATTTCTAGAGATTGATAGAGGCCCTTGAAAGACTATGCCCTTTGAAGGAAGTCAAGTTGTGAAGCTTTTAGGAAAGGATGCCTTACATAATCCTGTATTACCCTATGAGGATTTTTTAAATTGTTTAAAATTTCATATCCTTGAAATGAAGTCCATCGTCTCGAGGGCAATACGATGACATCGTTGGCAGAATTCCCTTGACTTAGCGTCAACCATAAGGATATTGTTCGAAAAGGTCATGACACAGCGGGGATTCGGGCAGTGCCTTAAGCCCAAGGTGTGTCCAAATTCATGGATTGCCTCCTTTACACAACGCTCTAGGAGAAGAGACTCATTAGGCTTGCTGCCATAGAACTCTGGCTTAAGCCTATAAATCGATATTAAAGCTGACCGCCCTCCAAGTTGGGCCTGCCCAAAGACGAAGTTCATCCCTTGGACATATAAATCGATACCCGTAACTCCTAGGATTCTATAGTCTTCTTTTATCGAAAGTTTCGAAATTTTCGATAATATCTTCGAGGAATCGAATTGCTTCCTTAAAGCATCGAAGGCCTCCCATGGTAGGGGAAATCTCATCGCCATGGGTTCGAATTTGATGTTCTTGAAGACGGAAGACAAGCCATTCGTTATCGATTCGAGGACCTTTGGAGGCAACTCCCCGATTTGTAGGATTAGGACTCTAAGGTGTTGAGGACCAGTGCCAACCATCTAAGATAATTTCATGAGAAATAAAAATAAATATAGAGTGAAACAATTTATAAAGCGAGGGGAATGCCCTTGTCAAAGTCAGCTTCAAAGGTTGAGGAAATCATGCGCTCCCCCGCTGTTTCAATCCAGTTTAGCGAAAGTGTTGCAGAAGCTGTTAGGCTTATGCTTCAACACGATATAGGTGCCCTAATTGTCGATAAGGGCGGCCAGCCTGCAGGCATAATAACCGATAAGGATGTTCTTCGTAGGGTAGTATTGGAGGGCCGGAACCCTAGGGATGTTAGGGTCGACCAAATTATGTCCAGCCCCCTCATAACAGTTTCTCCTAAAGAAAGTCTTGGACGGGCTCTGGCCCTTATGAGGGATAGAAACATAAGAAGGCTTCCTGTCATGGAGGGAAGAAGGCTTCTAGGTATAATAACAGAAAAAGACCTTATAAAAGCGATTCTTTGAATCTGAATTCCTTGGAGCGCCCTTCCTTCCTTCTTTTTTTTCTTTCTTCCTTTTTTCTTTTTTCGTACGAAACTAAGCTTTGCCATGTTTTTCTATGTATTCTAAGGCTTCCTCTAGGCTTTGAAATCCATACTTAATTACGCTATGCTCCCTAAGGATTTCAAAGACCCTAGGCCTAGCTTCATCGGGCTTCTTCTTACCCTTTATTATATCTGCCATGAGGCGACAGAGATCCTCGATCTCCCCTTCACTGAAGCCCCTTCTAGTAACATCCTGAAAACCTATGCGTATACCCGATGGGTTTTCCCTATCGTTTCTATCATCGTATGGAAGAAGGTTCTTGTTAACGATGATATGAGCCGCCTCCAATGTTTCAGCGACCTTCTTTCCGCCTCCCCATTCCTGAACATCCAAGACAACCTGATGGCTCCTCGTGAAACCCTTCTTCTCCCCTAGGACCTTAAGGCCCTCCTCCGATAGGGTTTCACCAGCCTTTTGCGCATTTCTGACGGTTTGCCTTGCAAGGGCCTCACCAAAGACCTTCATCTCGACGGCAGTCAAACCCAAGGCCGGCAGCCTTCCAGGATGAGTGTTCGAAGTAGCCATAGGAAAGATTGCCCCCATGATTCTCTTAGCTCCCTTAACCCTTGCCTCCGTTCCGCCTTTAAGCCTGGAAAGGACAAGGCCTCCCTGGGGCCCTGGGAATGTCTTGTGCGTCGAGGAAGTTATGAAGTCCACACCTTCCTCCAAGGGATCCTGAAACTCTCCGCCAGCGATGAGTCCTAGGACATGGGCCGCATCATAGACTATGTAGGCACCAACTTCCTTGGCTACATTTGCGAGTTCCTTTACTGGATGGGGGAAGAGGAAGACGCTTCCCCCAAAGGTGACGATGCCCGGCTCTGTGGCGCGGATAATCATGGCTGATTTGTCTGGATCGATGTTCATCTCATCAACATTGAAGGCATGATGGATCGTTTCCAGACCTATGACCATCCCAGCAAGGCCCGTATAGTCATGGGAGATGTGGGCTCCACATCCCAGGGGTGGAACAACCATCTTTCCGTTTCCTGAAGCCATCGATAAGCCCTTGAAAGTGACGAGGTTTGCATGGGTTCCCGATATGCAACGATGATCGATCCAGTCGCAATTGAATAGGTCCTTCAAAAGATCTGCCGTAAGGTTCTCAATTTCACTTATGTAACGTTGCCCTTGATAATGTCTAGTTAAGACATGACCTTGAAGATCATTCTCTCCCTCACTGTATCGGCTTTCTAAGTCCTTACAAAAGGCGAGGAGGCTGTAGTCCGGAGGA
>JAGTQN010000044.1:11295-12815 GCA_018396395.1 Candidatus Bathyarchaeota archaeon
GATCCCCGATAAGTTTCATGGAGCCTGCTAGCCTCCATTAGGCGAAGGGCTAAGGCGAAGAAGTTGGGTTCTCTTGTCAAAGTTTACACCTAAGCCAAGCTCCTCGATTCTGTCATGGGCTATTTTAGCTTTACTTCTCGGTAAGGATGAATTCATCTCCCAGGCTCTGCCTAAGGGATACTTTCTTTATTTAAGCTTCTTTCAAAAATGACGAGAAGCCTTTGATTCTATTCTATTAAAATCGATTCAAAGCGAAATCTAATCTAGCGAATCAAGGCTTTGGAATGTTATGCCCTACCTTGTATGGATTTCCAGTATATCCCTATCTTTTACGATATAAGAGGCCCCTACCCTTTCGCCTTGATACTTGGCATTTTGTCCCCAAAGGCGGGCATAGGAGAAATTCTCATAAAGATCTGTATGCACTAGCCTCGCTACATCGCTCACGGAGGACCCAGACCTAAGGATGAGAGGTACGGGACTAGGACGTTCTCCAGGCTTCTTCGTGTAGACCCTCACAAGTTTGAGGGTCTGGAAGAGAAGGGGTCCTACTTGATCCAAGCCTTGCCTAGTTACACAGGAAATGGCTAGAATAGGAAGGGTTTTTTCAAGGGCTCTGCGAAGCTCCTCGTAGCCCTTCTCAGCCTCAGGAAGATCCATTTTATTCGCTAAAACCAAGGTTGGCTTATAGACGACGTTTCCAAAGAGGGCATTTTCCACATCTTCCAATGTGACAGTTCCTTGAAGGCGTACGATGGAAGACTGGATACCAAAACCCTTAAGGAGTCTTACTATTTCCTCCGGACTACAGCCTTGAAGCCTTGGGTTTCCCACTAGGCGTATGTCTTTCCCATGGCTGAGGCGTATAATCTCAACCCTTCCCCTTGGCTTTTCGACCAGGATTCGTGCCTTCTCCAGCTCCCTGATAACTGTCTTATAAGCCTCCAAAGGTTCCTTTGAGGCATCTAATAGAATAACGATTCCATCGGCATTCCTGACGAGACTGAAGATCTGGAAGCCATTGCCCCTTCCATCCCCAGAACCCTCCATAAGGGCAGGGGCCTCCACAAGTTGTAGCTGCACGTCTTCAAAGGAAAGCATGCCAGGAATGGGCTCCTTGGTTGTATAGGGATAAGTCCCAATCGTAGGGTTGGCGTTTGTCAAAGCCACCAAAAGGCTGCTGCGGCCACTGCCTGTAAGTCCCAAGACTACTACTTGGGCAGCTCCAGCCTTCTCCACGTAGAACCTTGAAGGACCCCTTCCTTTAGCAATTCTTCGTTTCTCGAGAATCTCCTCCTCTAGAACGGCTATCTGATGCTTCACATGGGCCACGAGCCTTGAAGTCCCTTTATGCTTAGGGCATAGGGATAAGAACTCCTTCATGAGGCGTATCTTCTCGCTCGGATTCCTGGCTGCCTCGACTTCCGCCCATTTGAGCTTAGCCTTTATAGGAAGATTTGTGACCATCGCTCTATCTTTCTATTTTTCTTTCTTTTCCTTTTTCCTTTTTTCTTTTTTCT
>JAGTQN010000045.1 GCA_018396395.1 Candidatus Bathyarchaeota archaeon
GTCCAGTCTGATTTATTCCCAATTATAGGGTGATAGAAAAGAATCATGAAAGGGAAAATTTCACATGAAGAGCCTTTTTCATGAAACCTTAACTTGATTGAAGTCCCCTTTATTGACTTGGAGGGAATATGCCATCAGATGGAATCCTTTTTCAAAATGCAAAAGTGGTCGATGGATCTGGAAAACCTCGGTTCAGGGCAGACGTGGCTATCGAGGGAAACCTCATCATAGGCATAGGAAAGGGTCTAAAAAATCCTGGAAGGGTCATCGATGCAGAGGGGTTGATTCTTTCCCCCGGATTCGTCAATATTCATGGGCATTCGGACAGCACCATCTTGATGAATCCTCGATCGGAAAGTCTCCTTATGCAGGGCGTTACGACGGAAGTTATAGGGAACTGTGGCTTCGGCCTTGCTCCCTTACGGAAGGAGACGAAGGATCTCGTAATAGAAAATTTCCCCTTTCCTCTTGAAAGCCTGAAGATCTTCTGGAATAGCTTCGGAGAATATTTGAAGGCCATAGAGGACGCGCGTCCTTCTTTAAATGTCGCATCCCTTGTAGGCCACGGAACCATAAGGTTGGCTGTTATGGGAATGGATGCCAGAAGGCCTACGAAAAGCGAGCTTGAGGAAATGAAGGCCCTTACAGCCGAAGCCATGGAAGATGGAGCCATTGGTTTATCCTCAGGCCTTGCCTATCCTCCTGGCTTCTTCGCCGATACTGAAGAACTCGTCGAGCTCTGCAAGGTAGTTGGGGGTTATGGGGGATTCTATGCCACCCATATACGGGGAGAAAGAGACGGAGACTTCATGAAGGCTTTAAAGGAAGCCCTTGAGATAGGCGAAAGGTCTGGAACGCCGGTCCAAATTTCCCATATTGAAACTCACTACCCATCCTTCGGGAGGCAAAGGGATGCCCTGCGGCTTCTTGAGGAAGCGAGGCGCAGAGGCTTGGATGTGACGTGCGATGTTCCGCCTTATCTCTACGCCTATACGACCCTGTACTCCCTTCTCCCCGAATGGATGCATGAAGGAGGCCCTGCTGTCCTCCTAAGGCGCCTAAAAGACCCGGATCTTCGGAAAAGGGCGATTATAGAAATCGATACATTCCCTGCCAAAACGTCTGCCAGGGCGATGGCAAAGGATGGAAAATGGGATAGGATCCTTCTCTCTTCATGCCCTAAAAGAACTGATCTTGAGGGGAAAAGCCTTCTTGAAGTCTCCAGCCTCATGGGAAGGAAGCCTCTAGAAGCAGTCCTCGACCTTCTGGGCTTAGGGCCTCCCTTTCCAACGATAATGATGGAGGTCCATTCCGAAGAGGATATAAGAGAAGTCCTTAGGCATGAAACTTCTATGGTTGAGACGGACTTCTACTCCGGTCCTGTAGGCATAGGAAAAGCCCATCCTCGAGGCTATGGAACTTTTCCCATGGTTTTTAGGAAGTATGTGAGGGGTGAAACGAGGCTTGAGATGCCCCAGGAAAAGGGGGAAAGGCTCCTTAGCCTAGAGGAAGCCATAAGAAAGATGACTTCCCTTCCTATGCAAAGGCTTGGAATCTGGGATAGGGGCATTGTAAGGAAGGGAATGAGGGCTGATATAACGATCTTTGACCCAAAAAAGATTATGGACAAGGCTACTTACGAGGATCCGGAAGCCTATCCACAGGGCGTAGAGTACGTCCTCGTGAACGGCCAAATGGTTGTTGAGGAAGGGACCTTCACAGGTATCAGGCCCGGCACCGTAATTCGAGGGGGAAGATAAGCGAAAGGTCCTTTGAATTTGAATTTGAATTTAATTTGCCAGAAAGTTTTGAAGGCATTGTTGCAAAAAGGGTTAAGGATGAGATTGGCTTGATAATTAAAGGAGGTTTTCATCATGAAGCGTTTGGGAAAAGAGAGGCTACATTTTACGATAGGGCCCTTCAATGAGCCAGTATTAAGGGTAAAGCCAGGGGAGACCTTGATTGTCGAAACGGAAGATGCCTTCATAGGAATGATTAGAAAGCCAGGAGATTGGAAAGACAATTCGAGGATTCCATGGGGAAATCCAGTAAGTGGTCCTATATACATTGAAGGTGCTGAGAAGGGAGATACACTCATCGTAGACGTGAAGGAGATCAAGCCCCTTATTGGGCAAGGGGCTACCCGTGTTGCTTCTTTGGCAATCCTGAGTGGAGTTGTACCCTTGGAGCGTTTTCTGAAGACAGAAATTCCTCGAAAGGTTTGGATATGCCCAATAAAAAATGGGCTTATCTACTGGAGGGAAGATCTACCTTTACCCTATAGGCCCATGATAGGCACCATAGGAACGGCTCCCGAAAAACAAGCCATTTCCACGGGCCTAGCAGGTGCCCATGGAGGAAACCTTGACCTGCCCGACATTTGTCCAGGAAACAGGCTTTTCCTTCCAGTCTTCGTTGAGGGAGCCTTACTTCACATCGGCGATGTCCATGCCCTTCAAGGGGATGGAGAGCTTTGCGGTACGGCCATCGAGATGCCGGCCGAGATTACCCTAACCATCGACCTGATAAAAGGGAAAGCGATTGGATGGCCAAGGATTGAGTCAGAAAAATATATAATGGCAGTAGGCGTAGGAAAACCCTTAGAGGACGCCATAAGGATTGCCTTCTCCCAGCTCATCTTCTGGCTTGAGGAAGAATACGGCTTTGATACCCTTGACGCCTATAATCTATGCACCCATGTAGGGGAAATTGGAATAGGCTACTATCTTCAATCCTCCGTTGTCGCCAGGTTTCCGAAGGATTACCTCCCTAAGAAGAGAGGCAATCAAATTTATTGTATTTAAGGGAATTCCTTTTCCCTAGGTTTCCTTGGCTCCGATAAACAATACAATACAATAAAATTAAACCTGCTCTACCTCAGACGGCCCTTATGCTCGAACTGAGCTTCGTAGAGCCTTCGAACCGTTTCCAAAGTATCGACATCTCTTGGAGACTTGTCATCCCTTATCCTCACTATTCTGGCAAACCTAAGGGCATAACCAGACCTGTATCGAGGGCTCCTTTGGATTTCGTTAAAGGCAACTTCTACAACCACTTCAGGCTTCACCGCGACCGTATGCTCCGTCTCTGAAACCTTTAGGCTCAAAAGCCTCTTCGTCATCTCCTCGAATTCCTCATCCTTAAGCCCTTTAAACGTCTTCCCTACGAGTTCATAGCATCCTGAAACTTGATCGAAGGCAGCCAAATAATAGTCACTTAGCCAGCCTCGACGCCTTCCATAGCCCCAATCTGCGGCTACGATAACGAGGTCCAGACGATGGAAAGGCTTGATCTTGAACCAATACTTGCTTCTTTTTCCAGGGTAATAGGGGCTTGATAGGGCCTTGGCCATAAGCCCTTCGTGGCCAGCCTCGATGGCTTCCTTTAGAAAGGCCATGGCCTCCTCTGGATCTGAAGTTATCAGGCGCTTTGCCAAGTACTTCTCTGGGCATATCTTCCGAAGAAGGTTCCAACGCTCTTCATAGGCTTCATCGATAAGGCTCTTTTCACCGAGACGTAGGATATCGAAGAGGTAAAGCCTCAAAGGTATCTCAGAAGCCTTCTCCTCCACTTCCTTAACCCTTCTGAACCTTCGCATTAAGTCCTGAAAGGGTAGAGGCTTTGATGACGAGTCCATAGCCACCGCTTCCCCTTCTACGATGTACTCATTCGCCGAAATTTCATTAAGGGCTATCTCAACGATTTCGGGAAGGCTTTCCGTTACATCGCTCAGCCTCCGGCTGAAGACCCTCACTTTTGAACCCTTTCTATGGATCTGGATGCGGGCCCCGTCAAACTTGTATTCGAAGGCCGTTATACCCCCATGCTCCGATAGAGCTTCACTTATATCGTAGGACATTTCGGCGAGCATAGGCTTAATCGGTCGAAACAGCTCTAGGCCTATCTTCGAAAGGCCTACAGCTCCATCTGATAGGGCAATGGTAGCGATCTTACCTAGATCTCCTGTGAAGGTGTAGGCCCTATGCACGAGTTCTTCTGGAACCCCTGAAGCCTTAGCTATGGCATCGAGCATAATTCCCTCGTTAACGCCATGCTGCATTTCACCGAAGATATTCTTGAGAATCCATTTTCTTTCGAGCTCCGTCGATTGGGCAAGAAGTCCTTCCAAGAGGGCCTTCTTTCTTCCCTGGGAGCCCGGTCCCTTGACATCGGCTATCCTTTCGAAGACTTCCCTTACGGCCTTTATAGTCAGAGGAGCCTCGATAAGTCTTCCCTGCCTTCTAGCCTTCAAAGCCGATGAAACGATGGTGTAGCCAAGTTCTAGGGGCTTTGAATCGGCCTCAGGGAATATCCAACCAATGATGAGGGGGACGGCAAGGGCAACCTCATCTGGGCTTAAGGATCGAAGAAAATTGCCTATCATGGCTACCTTCTCATTCCTTTTTGTAGTCGCTTCAAGGGCCTCGCAAAGTTTTGCAAGGCTCAAGAAGGGTTCCAAGCCTTACCTCCATCTTCCATATTCAATCGAAGAATGAGAGACTTCGAAGACGGAGAAAAGAGTTTTAGGATCGTCGTTTCGAAGGTCCTTTGAGGAGGACTTCTTCACAGACTTCTAAAGCATAGTCGATGTCATCCTTCGTTATACCCATATGCGTAACCATCCGAATTCTTCTACCGAAGGCTAGGGCCTTCACTCCTTTGCCGTTTATCGCTTCCAAGAATTCCTGGGGCTTTAGATCGACTTTCTCCAGTTCAAAGAAGACGATATTTGTCTGAACCCTTTTCAAGTCTATCGATATGCCAGGAATCTTCGAAAGGCCTATGGCTAGTCGCCTGGCGTTTTCATGATCCTCCTCAAGCCTTCCGACCATCTTTTCAAGGGCGATGATCCCAGGAGCTGCAAGAACTCCGGCCTTCCTCATACCCCCGCCTAGAATTTTTCTCATCCTCCTTGCCTTTTCTATGAATTCTTCATTCCCCACAACCAAGGATCCTGCTGGACAGCAAAGTCCCTTTGAGAGGCAGAACATGACCGAATCGACTGGCTTTGCAAGCTCTCTAACGTCTGTTCTTAAGGCTACGGAGGCATTGAAAATACGGGCTCCATCCATATGGACAGCCAAGCCATGATCCTTGGCCAGATCACCGATGGCTTTTATGCTTTCTTGAGGCCAGCATATTCCTCCAGCGAGGTTATGGGTATTTTCTATGCAAATCAAGCTCGTCCTCGGTTGGTGAATGTCAGGGGGCCTTATGGCTTCTTCTACATCCCTTGGGTCGAGGATTCCTAGCCTTCCTGGAATAAGCCTCGGCACAAGGCCTGCGATGGAACAAAGACCTCCAACTTCAAAGTGGTATATATGAGCATCCATTTCGAGGATCACTTCATCCCCTCGCCTCGAATGGACCATGAGGGATACAAGGTTTCCCTGGGTCCCACTCGTTACAAGAAGGGCAGCCTCCTTTCCAAGCTTTTTGGCTGCCAGTTCCTCAAGGGCATTCACCGTAGGATCCTCTCCGAAGTTGTCATCCCCAAGCTTCGCATGGCGTATAGCCTCAAGCATTTCTTCAGTAGGGAGCGTGACCGTATCGCTCCTAAGGTCCACTATCAATTCTCAACCCTTCCATTCAAGGGGATAGAATATGGAACCTTCTCGCATTCGCTTTTCTAAAAAGCTTTCTAATCGGGGCGTAAATTCTGGCAATGGATAGGCCTTTGGGATCGTAGGATAACTGCATATCAAGGAGGGGGATCATAAAAAAATTGCTTTGTGGCTTAATTCTTTTTTCCTGATTTTTCCTCCGTCTCTGAACGGCAAAATGGGCGATTTAGGAAACTTTCGGAAACAGCTCCATGACTCGGAGACTGAAAACGCTCCCATTGCCTATAAACAATAATTAAGCCACAAAGCTAAAAAAATTTATAAAAGGGCATACTTCCATTAATTGTCCCGCGGTAGCTCAGCCTGGAAGAGCTTCCGATCCGGAATCAAACCGGAGAAGATGCTGTAGACTTCGCCAATTTCTTGGCGGAGCCACCCAGCCTTCTAGGCTAACAGAAACCGGAGCGTCCCCGGTTCAAATCCGGGCCGCGGGATATTTTCCTACGATCCTGCTGGGGAGATATCTTCTTATAAGATGATTCGATAAGTTTTATTCTCGATATGATTATGTTTCCCATAGATGCCTATATAAGGAGCTGGAGACAAAGCCTCCCAACAAAAAGCCATGGAACCTTGGTCGAAAGAAGGATCTTCTCGAAGATAAACCCAGATAACCCAATGGAGCCAGGAGCCGTCATGCAACATGTCAAAGGCTTCTCAAGGGCTATCCTCGATGGAGGCGTATCGACAACCCCTACGGTTCACGAAACGGATCAGGAGGTCCTTTATGTCGTTAAGGGCGAGGGAAGGATCGAAACCGAAGAATCCGTGGAGAGAATCTGGGAAGGCTCAGGCATTCTTATCCCGCCGAAGGTTCGCCACACGATCGTGAATGAAGGCAAGGATCCCCTTGAGCTTCTTATCGTTATGGAGGATGTGCCCCAAGAATCCCTTGATAAGGTTTCGAAGAAATCCATCATCCGAAACTATCATAGGCTTCCAGTGAGTGTAGGTGGGCATTGGTGCCATATAGTGAGGAAGCTTTTTGGAAGCGAAGATGGGCTCGCTACGCTTCATAGCGTTCTCGTGGTATCCATCGATGGTATGAACATCGGGGAACCGCATCCTCATGGGCCAGGAACAGATGAAGTCTGGTATCAACTTAAGGGGACAAGTCTTCTCTTTCTAGGAAGGGAGATAAGGAGACAACATCCGGGGGAGGCTTTCATGGTACCTCCTGATGGCAAGACTTCCCATTCCTCCATCAACGATACGGATGAAACCATGTGGTGGTTCTACTTTGCCCATTATGGAAAATGATGATCCTTTGCGATATTTTATGGTTGTATTTAGGAAGAAAGATGCCCTGACACTGAAAGCCTCCCTTCAGAATTTCCTATATGGATTTCTATTCCAGGACGCTTAGGGCACATATTATCCATAATCTGTTCATCGATAAGCGTATCAAAAGATAGGGTGAGGATTTCACCTTATTGGCATAAATCCATAGAATACCATTTCACTTGATTTGTTACATGAAGACTTTGCAAAATTTGCTTAAGACAATAAATAACCTTGGAGGCGAAGCTCCTGAGCTTCAACACCATAGGTTTTAAGAATGCATTAAGGATAATAAAATAGGGGTCCTTTATTGAGCGAACTCGATGATCTTGACCTGCGCATTTTATCAACTTTGCAGCGAAATGCCCGCTCTCCCTTCTCTTCCATCGCAAAGGCTTTGGGCGTTAGCGAAGGAACAGTCCATCTGAGGGTGAAGAAACTTCTGAGCAAGGGAATCATCAAGGGATTTTCTGCGATTCTAAATCCAGAGAAGCTGGGGATAGGTATGAAGGCAATCGTATGCCTGAAGGCAGATCCACAACGTTACGAGGATGTCCTTAAAGCCCTTTTAGAAATCCCTGACATCCATGAGATCTATGATGTAACTGGCGACTTCTATTCAGTCCTTAAAGTGAGGACTAAAAACAAGGAAAGCCTGGCCCAAGTAATCGATAGGATAGGAAGGATACCAGGCATTACCTCAACCAGCACGATGATAGTCCTAAGGTCTGTAAAGGAGGAGCTCCTCCTGAACCTCGAGGCCCTTAGGACTTAGAAGAATACAAGGTAAAGGGGCTGTGCTACGATTTCATAAAATCCTGAGGCTCCATAGAAAGACTGACGAGAATCTCCATGAAAAATCATGAAAAAAGGGATGGAATTATGGAAAAATCTTTTTCTTAGAGAACGAAAATCTCCATGGTATCTGGATATGGTAATAGATGCCGGTAGGCTAAGGCGTTGGAGGCGAAGGGGATTCTATTCTGAGCAAGCATTAGTAAAGAGGCTCCTCTCAAGAAAATATGGAGCCGTTCGAATCCCATGCTCTAATCCTTCCCAAGAATATCTTCCTGACGTTTTCGCATCAAAGGATGGGGAAGTCTATGCCTTTGAAGTGAAGAAGCAGAGGCGCTATGTATACATTCGGAAGGACCAGATAAGGAAGCTCTTCGACTTTTTGGACCTCATTCCAATCCATGAATCCCACAAACATGCCATAATAGCCTGCCACTTCGGGAAGAAGTGGAAGTTCCAGGAGATAAAGAAGGAGGATTTTGAAAGCCTTAAAGAAGAGGAGCCTCTGAGGATCACAAAGTCGAGCCGGGGCAATTGGAAGCCTTAGTATCGGCTTTAGCTTTGCCTTTGCCTTTGCCTTTACTTTTACTTTTACTTTTAATTTGAGTACCCCCTGAGAAGGCTTCTTCGAGCCTTCTACGATATTTCGTTGTTTTTCTTCGGCATCCTTGGCTTTCATCATAAAGGCTCCAGAATCTATCGCGAGCCACGATATCCTATCGCCAGGTTTTAGACCCATAGCCCTAGCGATTTCTTCCGGAACAGTGGTTGCAAAGGGGCTGTTTCCAATGGGGCGCGCAAGGGTGTAAAAGACTGGAAAAACTCCCTGAACCTTCCCGAGGCTCCTTAACTTTTTCCATAACCTGAATCACTAGGCTTTTCTTCAAAAGATCAAGGTTCATAGAGAAAACATAACCCTTCTCCTCCAGAAGGGCCCTTGCCAGAAGGACCATTCGATTAAAGGAGCTTAATTCCCCAATTTCACTCATATTTAATCGCATTAGGGAATTACTTCGTATAATACCTTGTATTTAAATGGATGGTCATCAAGGTAATGGGAAAAAAGGAAAGAGCGGGGTGGAAAAATGCCGCTTCCTAAGGCTGGTTCAAAAAGTGGATTCAAGGATAAGGCTTATCCTAATCTCTGGAGGCGCTCACATCCAGGGATAAAGGCATCCTTTATCGGCTTGCATACAATGGTTATACCAGAGGGCCAAGGGTCCCCGTTTATAGTTGTACTGGGGCTCAGGAGGCCTCCATTCTTTAAGGCGCTCCTCTATCTGCTTATCCGTAAGCTTAATGTCTATCCTACGATGCTTTAGGTCAAGCTCTATGATATCCCCATCCTGGACGATGGCCAAGGGACCGCCTACATAAGCCTCAGGGGATACATGAAGGACATTCGTACCATAATGGGTGCCGCTTGTCCTTCCATCGGAAACCCTGATCATGTCCACGACCCCTTTCCTCACAAGGACTGTAGGAATGGGAAGCATTCCTGTTTCGGGCATGCAGGCAGCCTTTGGTCCCTGATACCTAAGTACCAGGACATGATCCTCAGTGACCTCCAAGTCCTCCTTTAGGAGAGTCCTATAGGCTTCAGCCGTTGAGTTAAAGACGAGGGCAGGACCTTTGTGCTGAAGAAGTTCCCTATTTAGGCTTCCAGAATGCTTCAGAACGGCTCCATCGGGGGCAAGGTTTCCCCGAAGGATTGCCAAACCCCCCTCCGGTAGTATAGGCCGATCCAAGGGCTTGATGATATCGCGATTCTGAATGGAGACCTTCGCAAGATTCTCCTCAAGGGTTTTTCCAGTTACGGTAAGGGCATCCAAGTGAAGTAAAGATTCAAGCTCCTTCATAACGGCCGGGATTCCCCCGGCTTTATGGAGGTCCGTAGCGGCATAGCGCCCGCTAGGCTTTACGTCGGCGATGAAGGGAGTCGTACGGCTTAGTTCGTCGAAGCGCTCTAATGGAAGCCTTAAGTCCGCCTGCCTGGCTAGGGCTAAAAGGTGTATAATGGCGTTCGTGGAGCCACCTATAGCCATAAGGACCCTTATGGCATTCTCCATGGACTTTTCTGTGATAATATCCTTGGGCCTTATACCTTCCTTTAAAAGCTCCATCACTCTTTTTCCGCTCGCTTCAGCCAGGGCTGAGGCTTCTGCCATGACGGCTGGAACAGAGGCAGATCCAGGAAGGGCCATGCCTAGGGCTTCCGTAAGGCTCTGCATCGTATTGGCAGTTCCCATAGGACCGCATGCACCTGAGCAAGGAAGGACGCATCGATGAAATTCTTCGAGGTCCTCCTTTCTTATCCTTCCAGCCCTGTATTCGGCTTCTACCCATTGATAATCCGTACAGCAGACAACGTCCTTTCCTTTCCATGATCCAGGAAGCATGGAGCCTCCTAGGACGAAGATAGACGGAATATTGATCCTCACGCTTGCCATTAGTAAGGCCGGTATGTCCTTATCACATGTGCATATGAAGACTGCAGCTTCAGCTGGTTCCGAGAGAAAGACGGCCTCTGTTTCCATGGCTAAGAGATTCCTGTTCGGCAAGGTTTGGCCTGGGCAAAGGCTTAGGGTATTGTATTCGAGGGGAAAGCCTCCCGCTTGCCAAACACCCCTTTTCACCGCCTCCGAAAGATGCCTAAGATGGTTATGTCCTGGATTCCATTCGCTCCAGGTATTGACGATTTCCACGATGGGTTTCTTTAAATCCTCGTCCAAGTAGCCTCCCGTTCGGATTAGGGCATCCAAAATCCAGCTTCTAGCCAAGGATGTTCACTCCTATACTATATCAAACCTTCAGGTCTCTTAGGAAGCCATTAAGACGCTAAGCCTTCTAAAGCTTTTCTGTTTTTTCTAAACGATTCATGAATTGGAAAGTCTTCTCGTAGAGTTGGCAATCTTTGATGGCATGATCCCAAATCAACGAGTTTCCTCACATTCCTTCCTAGACATCTTAAATAGAAATCGCATGGCTTTTTCTAAAGTGTCGCTATATAAACATACAGCAGAATTTAATAAACCTTAACCCTCAAAAATGGATAATGAAGCTTAGATAGCTCTAATGTAAACCTATCGAACTGAAACAACAATAGGTTTCGAATTTCTCCCATCGAAACCATATTTCCCCTAACTTCTGCACATCGCCTTTTAGAAAAAGTTCTTTTAAAGTTTTCCCAAATTAAGCGCCTTCTCCTTAATGAATTTGTATATATGATCTAAGTCTTCTAAGCGCCAAGAACCGATCGCGTTCCCCAAGCCTCGCCCTATGGATAGATTCCTTAAGGATTGCTATGGCTTCATCGTACTCCTTTCGCCTCACAGGAAAAGGCACACCATCCTTACCGCCAAAGGCGAAGGAATATTTCACAGGATCCCTCCAGCTCGCCTTTTCTCCGAAAATAAGCTCCGATATGAGGGCAAGGCCCCTAACTGTCGCCGGACCTATACCTTCAAAGGCAAGAACCTGCTCGTAATTCCTTGGCTGGAATTCGTAAAGCTTAGCTAGAGCTTTCCAATTCATAGCCTTAGGTCCGGCGACAGTTAGGGGCTTAAGTCTGTATTCAACTATGTACTCAGGCCCTTCAAAGACGGAGCTATTATTCGATAGCCATCTTTTCAGGGATTCCTGGCTTTTTAGACGAAGGCTTTGGTAAAGCCTTTCGAGCTTCGATGGAGGCTCCTTCGCAAGGTCTGTAGAAGCCTTCCTACAGCCCTCGCTCTCTCTAGCCGTCATATCGAGAACATTCTTATGGACGATGCTTCCGATAATGCCTTCATGGGGTTCCTCAACGAAGCTCTTCACATTCTTAGATAGCCAATGGTATCTTCTGGCCGCCCGAAGCTCCGGATTCATACCCTGCTGTACGACGCACCATTCGCTATCCTTCGAAACGAAAATTGTATGGTGGTAAAGCCTGTAGCCTGCTTGAATGGCCGCATTATCGACCTTAGCGGCCATCCTACTCGCATATCGAAGCCTTGAGAGATCCTCCTCTGAAATGTCGAATCGTTGGGCGATCCTGAAAAGATCTTCAGGAACCTCATTAGAGTGCCTCCCCTTCCCTCCTGCCGCCTTAAGCCCTAGGTCTTCCTTTTCCAAGACTGTTTTCAGGACTCCGCAGACGACCGTAGTTGTTCCGCTACTGTCCCAGTCATACGCTAGGGCGCAGGAAAGGGCTTGAAACCAAAGGGGATCCGAGAGCCTTTTTAAGACTTCCCCTTCTCCATACTCATCGATCATGACCTTTAGGATTCCTTGGGCTAGGCGTTCCATCCTCGAGACAAGCCATTCTGGTGCCCTTCCACCATGAAGCATGAGATCCGCGTAGCCAGTCCTTCGCAAGGCTCTTCCTATAAAAATATGGAGATCCCCGTATTTAGCTTTCGTCGAATATTCTTTGATTTTTGAATATCCTTCTAGCTGGTGGCTAAAGGGAACTATGTCTAGATGGCCGAGAAATAGCGCTTTGGTAACTTTTAGCTAACACTCTTCAGCAAAAACTTCATATTTCTTCCGTAAAAATAAAGTACACCTAAACCCATAAGGCCTTTTCATCAAATGTCAAGATTAAAGCAACGAACCATAGATACTGACAAGATAAGGTTTTAGAAAAGGCCTCCTAGGCCTTCCTTAGGCAGGCGATTCTATGCTATGGATGCCTTTGAAGGCTTTTGGAGGCCATAAAGGACGATAGGATCTTCATAGTAAGGTTTCCCTTGAAGAGAAGGTCTGGGATTTTCTTTTTCTTTTTCTTTTTCTTTTACCTGGCTGGTTTGGGCATGAGGTCCATGACAAGCGCCATGGGCTCGTTAGGGCTAGCAGGGAGGCCGTAAGGCTATGGATCCATAGGCTTGAAGCCCTGGTATACCATGGTCCTTCCAGGCCAAGAAGCCTCGTAGCCATAGATGGGACGAAGATAAAGATAAAGCTCCAGAGCAGATGGTTACCTATGGATGCCATATGGAATCAAGGAGGTTTTGGCATCTATGCCTCCTGTATCGGTTCTAGATGCCTAAAGGTTCCTTAGGATGGTCCTGGGGGTATGCGGGAATAAGCCTAAGATCCTGGATGGAGGCCATGCCATGATATGGTAT
>JAGTQN010000047.1 GCA_018396395.1 Candidatus Bathyarchaeota archaeon
CTACCAACCCTAGCCTTAGGGGGAAGCAAAGGCCTAATAAACTCCCACTCACCATCAGAAAGCTCACGAAACTCCATACCAAAACATAATCAAGAAAGACTTAAATAGTTTTGAGATGAGTTCTTTTTTATTTTTTTCTATCCATTTCAAGGCATAAAGCCCATAGGTTCCACTAAAAATCGCCTTACATTTATTATACGCGAAAGTTTTCCTCTTCTAATCAACATTAAGGCTTTTGGAGTCTGAAGGTGAGGAGGAGGTGCGTTCAGAATGGCGGAAGTTGGAAGGATTTGCGTTAAAACGAAGGGAAGGGAAAGGGGGAAAAAGTGTGTGATCGTCGACATCATAGATGAACACTTCGTTTTAATTACTGGTCCTAAACAACTAACGGGCGTGAGGAGAAGGAGGGCTAACTTGAAGCATCTTTCCTTGATGGAAATGAAGGCAAACCTTCATCGAGGGGCTTCCGATGAGGAGGTTCTCAAGGCGATAGAGGAGGCTGGACTGAAGGAAGTCCTTTCAGGAGGTTCCTGAAATGTCCTTTAAGCCTCCTTGGGAAATCAAACGACAAATGGTCGAGAAAGCTAGCGATGAGACAAACCCTGCCTATGGATGTTATCCTAAGGAAAGAAACCTTAAGCAAAGCCTCGATTATGGACTTATTAACTTCGATAAACCATCCGGTCCTACGAGCCATGATGTCACAGCCATCGTGAGAAGGCTTGTGGGCGCCTCAAAGGCTGGTCACAGCGGGACCCTAGAGGGCTTCTAACTTAGTTTTAGTCTTAGCTTAGATTTGGATCCTTTAGCCTTCGATGGAGGAAGGCGCCCAGGGTCATCCCGGTGTGACTGGAGTCCTTCCCATAGCCCTCAATGAGGCGACAAAGGCCCTTCGGATCCTCCTTGAAGGGGGAAAGGAATACGTTTGTGTTATGCAGCTCCATGAATCTGTTCAAGAAGAATCGCTAAGAAAGGTCCTAGAGGAACTACAGGGCGAGGTCTACCAGAGGCCTCCCTTAAGGTCTTCTGTGAAACGCACCATAAGAAAGCGCATAATCTACTACAACCAACTCTTGGAAGTAAAGGACCGATATGTCCTCTTCAAGATCGGATGCGAAGCCGGTACATACATAAGAAAAATATGCTATGATATTGGCCAAATCCTTGGCTCAGGGGCCCATATGAAGGAGCTTAGAAGGACGAGGGTCGGTCCCTTCACAGAAGACAGGGGAGCCTCAAACCTAGAAGCCTTGGCTGATGCTTGTGATGCCCTTAAGGGCGGAGATGAGGAACCCCTAAAATCCCTCATCCATCCGATAGAGGAAGCCTTCGAACTCCAACCCAAGATTGTCGTAAGGGATTCCGCCGTGGATGCCTTATGCCACGGCGCTGACTTAGCGGTTCCTGGAGTAATAAGCCTTGATTCTTCCATGAAGCCAGGAGATCTCGTAGGAATTTTTACTCTCAAGGGAGAGGTTGTAGCCTTGGGGAGGGCCCTTATGTCAACGGAGGAAGTTCTTGAGGCCGAGAAGGGTCTCGTAGCGAAAACGGAGAGGGTTGTGATGAAGCAGGGCACCTATCCTCGCTTCTGGAAGACATAATCCTTTAATTCATAATCGACCGAGGAGCATAATCAAGAATAAGCTTATTTACTATTCAGAATCCTTCTATGATTCATGGAATTCACATCTTATATTCAGAGGATCCATGAAGAAGCTACGGTTGTTGATGCCCATAATGACACCATCGTAGCCCATATGCGCCTTGGCCTTGGGCTAGCCCAAAGGACTGATAAGCTTCAGCTCGATCTTCCAAGGATGAAGGAAGGGGGCTTGGACGTAGCCTTCTTTGCCATAGATGTAACGAGGGCTTTGAAGAGCCATCTGACCTATGCCATCGATGCCCTAGGCTTCTTTGAAGCTGAAGGGAATTCTTGCGGGAATCTCATTGCCCCCGTCCTTGGGGTAAGGGATTTCATCGAAATTCATAGGCAAGGAAAGATTGCTGCCATTCTAGCCATCGAGAATAGCGATGCTCTTGAAGGTAGCCTTAATGTCCTAAGGATCCTCTTCAGGCTTGGAATCAGGAGCATAGGACTTACCCATAACCCTAGGAGTCTGGCAGCCGATGGAGTCGATGAAGCCCGCACGGGTGGGGGCCTGACAAACTTTGGCATTCGTCTCATCGAGGAGATGAATCGTCTAGGAATCCTCGTCGACTTGGCTCATGTAAGTGAAAGGGGTTTTTGGGAAGCCTTGGAAGTCTCGAAAAAGCCAGTTATCGTATCCCATGGAAACTGCAAAGCCCTCTGTGATCATAAGAGGAATCTTAACGATGAACAGATCAAGGGATTAGCTGATAAGGGTGGTGTACTGGGCTTAAGCTTCGTGCCAAGCTTTGTAGATTCCCAGGCTCCAAGCCTCCAAAGACTTTTGGACCATGTAGATCATGTTGTAAAGGTTGCTGGTGTCGATTTCGTAGGCCTTGGCTCGGACTTTGATGGTGGAGGTACGCTTCTGAAGGATGTCACGGAGCTTCCCGAGATTACGAAGGGACTCTTTAAAAGAGGTTACAAGGAGGATGAGGTGAGAAAGATCCTTGGCGAGAACTTTCTAAGGGTACTTTCAAAGGTTTTACCAAGTTCATAGCTTCTAAATCCTCTATTCTCATGGCCGACAATTCTCAAAACGAATTTATGACGAGGCAGATTGTGAAGTAGCCTATGCCCATCCTATCCTATACTTATACCTTTCATGTCTATCCTTAAGGAAGGATTCAAAAGCCATAGAATAAGCCTATGGCTTCCTAGAAGCCATGAATCCATATGGTGTTGGGTCCATTCCATCGCTTTGTAAGCCTTTCCGAAGCCCTCTATAGGGGTAAAGGCTAAGGCGGGCATCGTGGACGAGATGAGAGAACCGTAAACCTGGGAGGCGTCAAAGCCTGGATATGGAATGGATTGTCTTAGAGTCCAAATCCCGGAGGCTCCTAGCCTTAGAACTCAGCTGGACAAGGAATAAGCTTACATTACATTACGGCATATCTATTCCTAAGGAAGCTTAAGTTAAGGAAAGGAAAATTATGGCATAAGGATTATCGTATCTTAGCCGATATGGCTCCATGGTACGGCATAAAGTAAAATATGCTATGAGCTAGGACTTAGGCTCATCCATGATAGAAGCCTTCTCAAGCCTCCTGAGAGGCTCAGCAAGGAAGCAAAGCGAAGGCTTAAGGACTTCCCTTCGATCAATACTTCCCATACAGATGCCATAAGCCCTTCAGCCATTTATCCGCATGCCTTGAAACCTCGAAAGGCTACTATAGCCATGTAAGATATCATAGGGCTTTAAGGAAGGCTCCATATGGATCCTTCGCAGCCAAGCCTCTTTCCATGCTAAGCCTTGTAGAGGATGCGATGCGGAAGGCTAAGGTTACAGCACCACGTCAAAGAGATTAAAACCTAATAAGGATGAAAGCCATAAAGCCTTAAGGATCGTAGGAAAACGCCGGGGTCACCTAGAGTTAGCAAATGTTGCGGGGAATCTGGTATGGTGCGGGCCTGGAGAGCCAAGTATAAAGGTAAAGGCCTTCCCTGATAGCCCGTGGGCCGTTAAACATAACGAAAACTTGGAATCCAAGTTCGTCAATGGATGAAGGCCCGCAGGGGTTCAAATCCCCTCCCCGGCGCTACCCAGATATCTACACATCTTCTTGAAGGCCCTCATTAATCTCATCTCGCTCAGCTTATGTTTTACATAGAAGGCTATGGTTCTTGTTTTACAATGGTAGGCTTATATTTTAAAGGTAGGCTTTTGGATAGTATCCAACGGCTTTGGGGTATAAGAATAATGAAACTAATCCTTATGTTTAAAAAAATCTTATCGATCCTAGTAGTTTATTTCTCTGTGATCCCTTCCGCTTGGGTCCTTCTCAATCCCCTGCTTTATATTATGTTCTTACCTCTCGGCATCCATTTTGCCATGACGATCCCATGGCCGCTATTGAAGGACTTGCCAGACCCCTTCGGAAGGGAAACAACCCTTTACTTTCTTACTCATGTTTATTTATTTTCTCTTTCTCAAAAGGAGATTTGGGAAGGAGTCTCGCTGGCATTGATGTTCTGCGGCATTCTCCTTTTCCTTTTGGGCTTCCTTTATTGGATAAAAAGTCGAGGAAACGTTATGACAAGTGGTCCTTACAGATTCATCAGGCATCCTCAGTATTTTGGGCTCATTATTGCAGTGTTAGGTTTGTCCCTAGGGGTAGCAAGACCTATCGCCCTCATCTCTTGGGGCATCATGGCCTACCTTTATGTTCTCTTCGCCCTTTTTGAAGAGAACTCTTTAATGGCTATATTCGAGCATTATCGAGAGTATAAAGGAAAAACATCTTTCATGCTACCGTTGCCAAGTCGATTTAACAAGGCTATCGATCACCTCGGATCTCGGAGGCTTATACTCTTGGGGACACTTATTTTAATCCTCTATATCATGGGGGTCATCTATTCATCGTTTTACTGCGTTGTTTCGCTTAGGTAAGATTTTAGAAGAAAGGGAATCGGGCATATGAGCTTCATTCTTCTTTCTTAAGGCGATCCAAAAAGAGAAGATAAATAGAATTAGAATAGAATAGAAGAAAATGTCCCCTCTTTTTCTAGAGGCTGTAATTGTAATTTTATGGTAAAAGGCTTTAAGTTATCATAAAGATCTATTAGGGCTTTCCTTCATGCTTCATAGGATTCGAAGAGCTCTTCTATACTCTTGGGAGGGTAACCGAAATTCATCCTCAATAGCCTATACTTTTGTTTTCCTAGCCCCAAATCCTCAGCTGCTTGGAGCATCACTTTCCAATCTGGAGCTACATGGGTGGCCCCAGGAGTTGCCTTCCATCTCATCCTCGCAATCGTATTGAGCTTTTCGGCTCCAGGCTCTAAGACCTTCGCCTCATCAGCCATTGAGCCAGGTATACCTGGAGAGGCATTGACAAGGTCGACACAGGCTCTATCCAGAGCTACAGGATCTTTGGAAGCTAAGACACCTATATCAGGTACTATGGGAATTCCTTGGAAGGCATCACAATCGCATAGAGGAACTATATCCATCGCTAGATTAACGAAGGCAGCTTTTCCCTTGAAATAATCGATGATTCCGGCGGCCGATTCACCTACCCTCGCTTCCTGTTCCTCTATGCTCGGGAAGGTCCTGCTGGTAAAGGCTCTGGCCTGGCAATAGTCGATGCAGAAAGCACAATCGACGCAAAGCTCGCTCACTATGTTAGCTTTTCCTCCAACGATTTCTATGGCACCTACTGGACATTGGCGTAAACATTCACCACAGCCCGTGCATTTTGAAGGATTTACCGTAAGCTTAGCATTATGATGAATCCACCATTTCCCTCGCTTTGAAGAACAGCCAACGCCTACATTCTTAAGGGCACCACCTATTGCCATGACATCATGGCCCTTGAAGTGGGCAAGGCTAAGAAGAACGTCAGCCTCAGCTATGGCGGAAGCTATGTAAACCCTATCGATATACTTTCCCTTGAAGGGATGCTCTTTGTAGCTTAATCCCTTAGGAGCATCGGCGAAGATGACTGGGCAGCCCATGGTTTCGTTCGTGAATCCGTTCATCGCAGCCGTCAGAAGGGCTTCTTCCAAAGCCCTCCTAGACCATACAGGCTCTCCCCCATCGTCCCTAAGGACCCTTCCGCCAGAGAAGAGGGTGTCGCATACGAAGGGTCTTCCTCCAAGCTCCTTCACCTTATCGACGACCTTTCGTACATAAATAGGCCGAATGTAGGCTTGAGTATAGCGCTCCCCAAAGTGGACCTTTATTACGACAATTTGACCTGGGGAGATTAAATCCTCCAAAACCTTTCCAGCAAGTTCCTTGGTCTGGTATACTAGGCTATGGGTGTACCACTTGGTAGACGGGACCCTGGAAATGTAGGTTATGGGAACATGAGCTCCTACATAGTAAACCTCAGACTCTTCCAAAGCTTTATCCCATCCCTTTTGACTAGTAGGAATTCTAAAGCCTTAATTCTTTTTGTTAAAGAAAAAATGGGGCGTGTGGCCTTCAATTGCCTTGAGTTATAAGAAGAGAGAATCAACTTTTTCGAAAAGCCTATACTTGCGAAAGGGATGATCAGTCTCCCTTCGGCTTTAACTCCGCCCTAAGGGCACTTTGAAGGAGGGCTAGCGCAATCCCTTGGATGGTTATGACATAAAGGACTGAAGCGATAAAAGCTAAGCCTAAATCTATCATAGCTCCGTATATCGTACCGCTGATCAAAAATCCAATGCCATAGGCCATGTTGAATAATCCATAAGCCGTACCCCTCGAAGCGATGGGGCTTAACTCCGAGACGGCCGCTCGGTATATGGATTCTTGCATTCCGAGCACCAAACCGAAGGAAAGGGAAGCCGCTACAAGGGCAATGAGCCCTTCGGAGGAGACGAAGATCGTGGGAAGTATTGAGAGGATGAAGGATAATACCAAAACCTTTGATCCGAATCTATCGTAGGCATAACCAGATAGGAGGGCTATTGGAGCATCAACCCCTTGCACGAGGACATAGAGCAAAGGGATGATCCATTGTAGTTGACCTGGCTGAAGAATCGTTGAGGCTCTGTAGAGGATCAAAGCGACGGGAAGGAGCCCTGCCGTATTAAGAAGGACAGCCATGGAATATCGATAGAAGGGTTTTCCTAGCGACCTGAAGCCTTCCTTCTTCCTATCCTCGAAGCGATGGCTTCCCCCCTTTCCGAGCCTAATGTAGGTAAAAGTGAGGAATGCCATTAGGGTTGCATAAGGAAGTATAAGAAAGATGAAAGTATAGGCGTAGTTGTTGGCGCTGTAAAGCATAAGAGCTGCTACGATGAGGGGTCCGAGGATAGCTCCCGTCTGGTCCAAAAGCTCATGGAGCCCAAAGGCCTTGCCTGCTCCAACACCCTTGCTCACGATCGAAAGGACTGCATCCCGGGAAGGCGACCTGATGGCTTTTCCAAGTCTTTCTAGTATGACGAGAATGGCGGCAAACTCCCACATCCCAGCAATCCCTAGAAGAGGGATCGATGCGATGAGACCATAGCCAAGGAATATGAAGGTCCAATACGCTCTGGTGGAATCTGCCAAGAAACCGCTTGCGAGCCTTAAGGCATAGCCTATAAATTCTCCCAATCCTCCTATGAACCCCACAACAAAGGCTGTAGCTCCAAGAAACCGAAGATAGTCGGGGATGAGGCCGCGGCATCCCTCGTATACTATATCGCCCAAGAGACTTACAATGCCAAGTAACAGAATGGCTGCGTAGGCTTTCCTATCTTCCAAACCTTTTTCTTGGTTTTTGTGCAAGGAGGTCCCTTGAAGACTCAAGATAATTCGTTTAGATAAAGGCTGGATTCAGGCTACGGCAGTTAGGGGCGATGGAAAGTCTTTATCAATTAAGGGCATATAAACCTTTCATTAGACCCCCTCAACTCATCATCCGCCCTTTTCAACATCTTCATTATTGGAAGTTGATAGGGGCATCGGGCTTCACATTCGCCGCATCGATTGCAGAAGTCCGCCTTTGTAGGAAGGCTTCGATATTTCTTAGAGGCATACTCTTTAAGCCCATAGTAGGTTGCAAGCTTCTGAAGCCTGAGAACCGTACGAATATCGATGAACTCGGGACAGGGCATGCATAAACCGCATTCCCTACAGAAGGGCTCAGGGGGGAGTTCACCAAACCTTGTTAGACGTCTCTCATCCTCCGTAAGACCTTGAAATCCCCTAGCAATGGCTATAGACTGCCTTACTTCCTCAACTGATCGGAAGCCCGGTACGACGACCGAAATATCGTGGGCCAGCACATACTTCAAGGCGATGGATCCTTCGATTTCGACAGTAGGTTTTCCTTGAGCCTTCGATGGAAGCTTAGTAAATCGATCGAAACCTCCACCACTCCTGACGATGTTCGTTTGCTGATCGTAATGGAGGAGGAAGGGTTTCATAACGATGAAGGCTACTTCCATCTTCCTGGCTAAAGGAAGAAGCTCCTCTAAGGCTTCCCTTTCGAAGATGTTAAGAGGTGCAAGAACCGTATCGAAATTCCCAGACTCTATAGCCCTACTTAGGACATAGGGAACATGACCAGTAATGCCTATGAAGCGAACCTTTCCCTGGTCCCTCGCCTCCCTTAGGGCTTGCATCGCACCGTCTGGGGCCAGAGCCTTCTTAAGGTCTTCAAGACTATCAATACCATGAAGCTGTGCAATATCGATGCTTTGAAATCCGAGACATCGAAGACTCTGACGAAGGGACCTCTCAGCCTCATCCTTTCCTCGAAAATGGACCTTTGTAGCCAGTATGCAATCATCACGGAAATCCTTAAGGGCTAAGCCCAACTTCTCTTCACTATCCCCATAGCTTCTAGCCGTGTCAAAGTAACGAATCCCAAAGTCATAAGCCTCCCTAATGATTTTGATGGATTCATCGATTCCCATGTCGTGGATACCTATTCGAGCAGCTCCGAAGCCAATGACCGGAACCTTCAAACCCGTCTTTCCGAGGTATCTTATCTCCATAGTCCCACCAAGCATAAGGATCGAATTTGAAAAGGACTAGACATGGAATCTATAAAATGATTTCTACTATGATGCCTTGTCATGTAGCTATGAAATTGAGTTCTTTCAGCCTTGGACCCTTATAGCCAACTTTGCTAACGTAGGGATTGAGGGCGTCCCTCGCCTGTAGAAGGAGGGGCTTTGGCACTCTCTCTGAAAAGGAAGCCTTTCTTCCTTTGTAAGCTCCTTCATGAATCTCAGGTTTAGGGAGTACTCGGCTAGGAAACCTCAGTATTAGCTATTAGTTTGGGGAAAGACTTTGAAAAGCCTTTGAATCCCTCAATCGAAATCTCATTAAGTCCGCATTCCATGAACTTCGAGACAATGTAAATCAGGCCAAAAACAGCCCTTCGCTCTCCATCGCTACCTACGTAGCGGTTTCATATGGCATTACAAAGATAATCGACATACTCGGAGCCTAAAGCTTCACAAATTTCCGATCTCTCTATCAAAGCCAAATCATTACCTCACAAGTTAGATTAGAAACGATTTTCAGCATTCTTCTTTTTCCCTTTTTTCTTTTTCCTTCAGATCTACTAAAAAGGGCAACAATCGATGGATCTTCTGTAGGAAGAATTGTAGCAAAGACCATTAGAATTGGATAGCGTTTACGAGATTAGGGTAAAATAGCCTAAAGAATTTTTGTACGAGCATTAACCGGAAGCTTAGGATAGGACATCATTTAGAAAGGGAAGCAAAGCTATGGAAGAATTTGTATAGGAAACTCAAAAAAGAGTAAGGGTTTTAAGTCCTTGGTCCTTTGAACGAAGGATCTAAGAAATCCCCCGGCGCGTAGAAGCCTTTTCCCTTAAGGAGATTGACAAAAGATTTAGGCCTTTAAAAGCCGCAATAAAAAATTAGTTTTCCACTTGTTACTATTTGCATCGTTACTTACTACTCAAGGTTCGTCTATGAATTCCTTTTTTTCTCCCCCTTCTTGCCCCTTCTCGGCAGCTTGCGCCTTTTCCACTGTTTCCGAACCTTTCAGTGTCTGGGAAGCTTGGACTGTTGTTGGTACCGTAATAGGTGTCGATGGAGTCTGGGGCGGAGTCTTCTTCTCATACCTCTCCATGAAGATTATCTCCTTAGTATCCGGAAAGAAACGTTCGATGTCCGAAGCGATGCCCCGCTTGATAATTTGAAGCCCTTCGAGAAGAAAGGCCTCCTCCGGTATAGTGATTCTTAGGATCCCTCCCTCAATCATCTCCAAGCCAAACTTCTCCTTAGAAATGGATGGAATTCGTCTATGGATTAGATGTCTTAACTTCTCCAAAGGATCCGTAAGGATCTTCCTAACTACACCATTGAAGATGATGGTCTTTCCGGCTAGGGGTGGATTAAAGTCCAGCTGAACTCTTCCAGCACCAACGGACCTGACGATAGCAACCTGGCCGTTCACCTCAACCTGCATGCCAGGTTGGAGACGCCTATCCAGCTCCTTAAACCTTCGCATAGGGAAGAGTTTTATCTTATTCGGATCCCTAGGACCTAAGCCCCCTTCAGGGGGGATTTCTATTGTAAAGGGCTTTCCTTCCTCCATCCCCACCAGTGATTCGTCCAAGCCCTTGAGGACCCATCCAGCTCCTACAACCACAAGGATGGGCTCATAGAAAGTGCCTTGCCTATAGATTTTTGCCTCCTTGGCCTCTTCTTCCCTCGTTGTGTCGAAGAGTTCGCCAGTCTCTTTGACTTTCATCGAATAGTCGAGGAGAATAAAGTCTCCCCTTTGGACGTTCAAGATCATTTACCTCCTCCCAGAGCTAATATTAATTCGCTTATCTTTCCTGCCTGCTTCCTTCTTTCCCCGCCGAGGAATGCTCTTTTATGCTTTGCGTATGAAGAGGCTACTTTAAAGCTTTCTTTTCAACTGTATAGCCTATAAGGCTATAGCAAGCATGGGATCGAATCGTACTATTCCGAGATAGGGACTTGACCTTCCTTCATATCATGCTAAGCTCCCTACCAAATTATCCGGAAAGTTTCGAATTCTCCCTTATAGGGTTCATAGAATTCTTCTACCCTTTCGACTTTAGCCCCCGGAGGTCCCCTTCTACACCATTCAAGGACTTTTCGAATCTTTTTCTCCTCTCCCTCGAAGACAGCTTCAACCATTCCGTTGGGAAGGTTTCTCACCCATCCTTTGAGGCCAAGTTCTAAGGCTATGCGCCTCGTGCTTGCTCTGAAGAATACGCCTTGGACAATGCCATGGATGCGAACCCTAACCCTGATGAGACGATCGGGCAAGGGAGTTCTTTCAGCCTCCATAGCCTAAGGAAGATAGGGATCCTTTAAGGGCTTCTAAAGTCCTCGTTACGATAGCCCTTGATACTATTCCCATGCTCCCTATCCGGAAGATGGATTCCCTAAGCTGTCCAAGACCTGAGGCTATGATGACGCCATATCTTTCTTCCATGAGGCTTCTAAGCCTACCTATGTCGATACCCTCAGGTTTCATGGCGGCAATGACGGTATTAGATCTGAAATCCTCGACTTTCGGGAAGGCCCTTATTCCCATTTTTTCGAGGCCCCTGTAGAATGTCGAGGCACACTCCCTATGCCTTCGAAACCTAGCCTCTAGTCCCTCCTCCATGACAGCCTTCAAAGCTTCATGGAGGGCGAAGAAAATTGGAAGGGAGGGCGTGTAGGGAGTCTCCCACCTCTCCTTCATATACCTTAGGTATTCGAGGGCACTGAAATAGAGGGTCCTGGGAGGCTCCTTCTTTAAGGCTTCCAGAACCCTTTCGCTTATGGATACAAGGGCGAGGCCTGGAGGTGCCCCTATACATTTTTGGGTTACGGTCACGCAAAGATCGATGCCCCAGGCATCCACTGGGATCGAATCCCCTCCCAAGTTTGAGATGGCATCTGCGATGAAAAAAGATCCATGCTCCCGGGTCACCTTCGCCATATCCTTTAGCTCAGGTACCCTGACACCTGTCGAAGTCTCGTTGGAGACGATGATGACAGCCCTTACTGGCGCCTCCTTCTCAAGGGCTTCCTCCACTTGGTGGGCCCTTGGCGCGTCCCCAAGGGAAAATTCAAGCCTTATGGGTTTTCCACCATAGGCCTCCACGGCCCTACATACGCGTTCGCAGAAGAATCCATAGTATGGGACGAGGACCTTGTCTCCTGGACGTACAACGTTCGATATGGCGAACTCCATCCCTCCTGTTCCAGAGCAAGTTAGGGGTATAACGGGGTCCTTCGTTTGGAAGAGATACTGGAGGCCAGCCTCTATCTCCTGGTATAGCTTATGGAAAGCGGGGCCTCTGTGGTTAATAAGGGGTCTCAAAAGGGCCCTCATAACCCTTGGACTTACATTCGTAGGGCCAGGGATCATGAGAAGGGTTTTCGGTTTCCTAGCCTCCGAAGCCATTTGGATCCACCTGCTTTCTTCCTTAGGCTTTATTCATAAATGTAAGCTTTTCCCCACTTCATCGACGATTCTATCGATCTGCTCCCTCGAAGTTCCGAGATAATTATAGGGATTCATGGCTTCATCGATCTCTTCCTCCGTCAGGTAGCGTCTAACCTCTTCCCTTTCCTTCAGAACATCCTTTAACCCGATTTGCCTCTTCCAAGCTTCCATGGAACATTGCCTTAGGATCTCATGGGCCCACTGCCTAGAAGCCCCCTTCCTCGCCATAGCTAGCATAACAGCCTCCGACATCACCAGCCCCTTAGTAGCTTCGATATTCCTCTTCATATTCTCTGGATAGACTACTAGACCTTCGATGACACTGATTAAGGTCTTCAGTTGCTCATCTAGGAGGATAAAAACCTCTGGAACCATCGATCGTTCGCAGGAGCTATTCGTCAAGTCCCTTTCGTGTTCGAGAACGATGTTCTCAAGGGCCGTAGTGGCTAAGCCTCTAATAATCCTTGCGAGGCCACAGACTTTTTCACTCTTAATAGGATTCCT
>JAGTQN010000048.1 GCA_018396395.1 Candidatus Bathyarchaeota archaeon
TCACCTGTTTAATCGCCTTAGGACCATAAGCCAGAACCTTCATAAGAACCTCTTCACACGATCCATAATGAGATAAAGAGAATAGAGCCTATTTTAGTCTACCAAAACTTGACTTATCTAAATTTTGGACCGTTTGATCTTGCTGCTCTTCTTTCAGGGAATTGCATAAATACGTTCGACTTTGGCTTGCCAATGAAAAGCCTTGACCCATGGCTCTCTTCGATGAATGGACATGGCAGAAGGGTTAGCTTAAATTCCCTTTACTTAGATAAACTCCGTAGAGAGAGGATAGCCTTACCTTTTCAATTTAGGGGCGAAGCATTGACTACGCCAAATCAACTCACGCTATGCCGTAGAGGTTTTGGAACAATCATAGTTTTTAAACTTAGGCACATCAATATGGTAATATGGAAATGGGCTCGAAATCCAGTTCAAACCGAGAAAAGGCTTTTAATTGGCTAGCCATAGGGACTGAGCTACCGATCATGGTCTTCCTAGGAGCCTTCTTAGGATACGAGCTTGGAAGAAGAATAGGCTTCCCCTACGATTATGTGGGCCTGACCTTGGGAGCAATCCTTGGCTTTGTGACTTCCATCTTCACCATGCTAAGGGGACTGGGAGCCTTCAAAAGAAGAAAGGGGACTTAAAGGCCTATCCTATCCTAGCTAGGAAGGCCTCGCCTTTAGGCTCCAAAGGAGGCATATGATAATGCCTAAGACAATTGGCAGTAGAAGTCCTAGGCCTGCGTAGAGGGTTCCGAAAGGGCTAAAAATAATGTAGCCTGCAAGGGATGCAAAGAACATTGAAAGGACAAGGATTGTACTTTTGAGGATAAGAATTGAGAAGGTACGACCCATTTCCCTTCGCTTTCTTAAGGCTTCGGCATCTACTCCTGCCTCGGTATCCATCTTAGGCTCGGTTCCGGTTCCTGTCTCCGTCTTTATCTCGGTCCCAGCCCTAGCCCTCGTTTCAGCCCTGCGTTCCGTCAACAACCTCCCCCTTCCCAAATCTTTTCCCGAAGTATTCCTAGACTTTTCCATGGAGGCCTCCTTGGAGGGTTTTGGTCCCTCTAGTTGGACCTTACTTATCGGCTCTGATACTGTCCTCAAGTCCTCCATTACTTCTTCCAACCTCTCAAGGGCTTCCTTCCTTCCTCTACCGATGGTACATGCTATCAGAAGGGTCCTCAAAGGAACCCAACCCTTTCCCTTCAACCAATCCTCCACTTCTTCTCTAGAAGCCCTTACCTCTTGAAGGAATTTTTCCATCCCGATAGCCATAATGGCTTCAAAAAGGATCCTCCTCACCTTTTCCCCAGGTTCAACGTATGGCAATTCGATGCATCGACCCCTAGACTTATGCAATCCTTAAAAATCGAGCCTAAGAAAAGATGGCACTAAATCGTATTAAGGTTATATGGTCATTATGGGCATGTCCAAGAATTCACCTTATCCATGGGTTTAGGTTTTCAGCCTCACCCAGCTATGGAGAAATGCATGGTTTAACAAGGAAGCCAGCGGATTCTTGGGCAAACCCCTCGTTTGGATGAAACTACCGGAGAGCAGGCAGATAAGAGGGCCCTTCCAAGAGCCAGGCATAGCATGCCTTGCCCTAAAAAGGATTGAGCCCATCAAGTGTTTGCTCAGTGAGGCTGGTGGCTCTAAGGATAAATTCTTGGACATGCCCAGGATCCACAAAACCAAGGAATCGAAGAAGAGGAGATAAGATGGGATGAAAGGAAACAAAGTCGCTATTTTCTAGGATAGCTAAGGGTGGTTAAAGAGGAAGAATCTAGCTCAAAGGTTATGAGAGAGCATCAAGCCTCAATGGTCGGAAAATGGATAAGAATGGATAAAAGTGTGGCCTTCTATGATTGTGGAAAAGGAAGAAGAAAGGAAGGTGGGGGTGAAAAGGTTAAGGTTCTAGAAAAGGAGGCAGGTTCGGAAGCGGAAAGGGAAGTGGACAAGGAAAAGGAAAAGGAAAAGAAATGGGAGGGAGAGGAAGATAGGGAAGTTGAAAGGATAAGCTGGTTTTTAGGGCCTATCGAAAAGGCTATTCAGGTATCCATCCTATTTTTTTCCCTTTTTTCCATATTTACGTTCTTCCTCTCAATTCTGCTGGGAGCCCTTCTATACTTCTCCACTAATGAAGGGCTGGTCGCATCCGGAAGGGAGCTTCCAGGCATACCTGTTATGCTATTTCTCGTCTTCCAGACTTACCTGCCAATAAAGGCTACGGCCGGCTCCATCTTTGCTATCCTCCTTTCCTTCTTCACCCTTTGCCTGCTAATCGCCTGGGCAGGTCCCCAGGAGAGCCTTCAGAAAGTTCTGAAGAGAAAAAACCTTCGTCTTTTCGATCTATCTAGGAACTGGCTTCTTTTCCTTCCCCTTTTAGGTAGTCTCCTCCTCTCGGCAGAGGTGATGCTAACGCTCCTTCAGGATGCCCTAGGCTTACCTTCAGGAAGCATAACGATAACGAATCGTTTGGAATTCCTCCTCGACCTTTCCTACGCTGCGGTAATAGAGGAAGTCGGATTTAGGCTAAGCCCCCTTGGAGCTACAACAGCCGTCCTTGTTGCCTTAGAGGCGCCTTTAAGCCCAAAGCCCGAGGGAAGGATGCCAAGGGGTTTAGACCTTCTTTTTCTAGCCTTCCTCTATCCGGATGGTGCCAAGAAAAAGGCATCCTTGAAGAATGTAGCGGAAGATGGATGGCTGAGGGGAATCCATATCATCGAGTTCCTCGTTTCCCTTTACTCAGCCATAGCCTTCGGGATGGCCCACTATATATTTGGCGCTGGATGGGGCATTGGAAAAGTTACAACATCTTCCATCGTAGGATTCGCCCTCGCCCTCGTCTACCTCAGATACGGCATCGAAGCCAGCATCCTTATCCACTGGTACTTCAACTATTACCTATACATTTTTGAAATAGCTCCTGAATTCTACCCGTTCTTAAACCCCTTAGCAACCATAATAGGGGCTCTTATCCTTTTCTTCGGAGTTGCCATCCTCGTTGGTTTGGGCTCCCTTCTAGGCAAAAAATTCCTTAGAAAAATTCCTTAGAAGGAAGGGATTCGCCTAGAACGGTTAATGTCTTTCATGACGGTACCGAAGCTAATGGGTGCCAATAATCCCAAGCCTAGCAAAGGATTTATCGACCTTTCCCTAGGCTTTTAGGCCAGGAAAACATAGTATTGTATAGAAGGTAGGAAGGGAAAAAGAAGGAAGGAAGGACCTTGACGAAGTTCATTTTTGTAACTGGCGGAGTTCTCTCTAGCGTCGGAAAGGGCATTGTCATGGCTTCCATAGGAAAGATGCTCCAGGTAAGGGGTTTTCGTGTGACGGCCATAAAGATCGACCCCTACCTGAATGTAGACTGTGGAACAATGAATCCCTATCAACATGGCGAGATCTTCGTAACAGAAGATGGAGGCGAAATAGACCTCGATATGGGGCATTACGAAAGATTCCTTGATATTAATCTTACGAAGGACCAGAACATAACGACGGGCCAAATCTATTGGACAGTCATCGACAAGGAGAGGCGAGGTGAATACCTTGGAAAGTGCGTTCAGATCGTTCCCCACATCACTGATGAGATAAAGCGAAGGATCTATGCCGTGGCTGAGAGGAATTCCTTGGATGTTGTCCTGACTGAAATCGGGGGAACCGTAGGCGACATCGAAGGGCTTCCCTACCTCGAGGCCGTTCGCCAGATAAGGGTTGAGAAAGGATACGAGAAAACCTTATACGTCCATGTAGCCCTTGTTCCTATCCTTCATGTAACCGGAGAGGAAAAAACAAAGCCCCTCCAACATAGCGTCAACGAGCTTAGACGCATAGGGATCCAGCCTGACATCATCGTGGCTCGATGCCAACGCATGATAGGAAGCGAGGCGAAGGCAAAGATTGCCCTCTTCGGAACGATTCCTGAAAGCGCCGTCTTCTGCTCCTACGATGTTGAGACGATATACCAGGTCCCCCTCATCTTGGATTATCAGGGAATGGGCGAATACATATGCCAGAGGTTAGGATTAGAAAGGCGGAAGCCAGATTGGAGCCTTTGGAATGGCATTGTGAGGAGCTTTCTGGATGCCTCAAAGAAGGTTCGAATAGCCATGTGTGGAAAATACACAAATCTCGCAGATTCCTATATTAGCATCAATGAAGCCCTTAAGCATGCGGCCGCAGCTTGTGGAGCCAAGGTACAAATTGACTGGATAGACAGCGAGGGCTTTGAAAGGGATCCAAGCAACCTCAAAAAACTCGAGTCCTATGATGGCATCATAGTCCCTCCAGGATTCGGGGCCAGGGGAACGGAGGGAAAGATCCTTGCAGCCAACTATGCGAGGGAGAGGGGCCTTCCTTTCCTAGGCATATGTTTCGGATTTCAGATGGCTGTCGTGGCCTTCGCAAGGTATATCTGCAACCTCAAGGATGCCAATAGCACTGAAAACGATCCTGATACGCCCCATCCTATTCTAGACCTGATGCCTGAACAAAGGGGACTAGAGTATAAGGGAGGCTCCATGAGGCTTGGAGCCCATGAAATCATCATCAAGCCTAAAACCTTGGCCTACAACCTTTATGGCACCGAAAAAATCCTTGAAAGGCATCGGCACCGTTGGGAAGTAAACCCAAAATATTGGCAAATCTTAGAGGCGCATGGGATGGTCCTTTCTGGGTTTAGCTCTGATGGCCGAAGGGTTGAGATCATCGAAATTCCCAACCATCCTTTCTACCTAGGAGTACAGTTTCATCCGGAATTCAAGAGTAGGCCAGGAAAGCCAGAACCTGCATACAAGGGCTTTGTAGAGGCTGCCATAAGGTGTAACATGGGAGCGAGAAAGAAAAACGAAAAAGAAATAATAAAATAAAAATAAAAATAAAATAAAAAATAAGGTTCCAATCGTTGGATGGCTTTGAAGATACTTCACTAGCTGATACCGCTTAATGGGGCTAAGCAACTTTTGTGGCTACCCGCCACTTATGGCCACAGGTTGGACATGCGTAAAGCTTCACGTTCAGCGTCGGCCCCTTCCTGCTTTTCGGCTTGACAGACCACTCCTTTGTTGGCTTTTGAACATCCGTTCCATCCTTAGGGCATTTAACCATGGGCATTCCTCCTTAATCTTCCATTCCCTCGCTATGGAATCGTTTAGGATGCTATATAAGACTTTCCATAATCCTTGGTGAAAGACCCCCCGAAAAGTTTTAGGTTCTGAAACCTAGGGTCGATCTAAACGCTATCCCTTTAATCCTCATGAAATCGGGGAGTTAACTTAGCATCCCGACTATTTACCTTCGCCATCTCTCCCTTCCTTTCTCCTATTTCTTTTCATTGCATTTCATTGGATTTTTATCTGCGCAAAAGAATTGGTGAGGACGAGGAATCCTTGCCTACGCATCAATTCCTTGTTAACCGTGTAAGACGATACTTCGAATTGAAGGGCTTTAGGGTGGAAGAAGGGTTTAAGGTTGGTAATGTCATCCTTGACCTCATTGCCTTTAGGCGTGATAGCTTTAAGGTTGGCATCGAGGTCGAAAGGGGACACGGGGGCATAGCCCATGGCTTCTGGCAGCTTGCCACTGCCAAAGCCCATGGCATTGAGGAAACAATTCTCGTAATTCCTGCTAAAGCCCTCGAGAAGGTTGATCTTAAGCCCTTTGAAGTCTATGGTATGGGCGTCCTAACAGTTTCCGGCTATGGAACCATAAGTTATGCCTTTAAACCGAGGTCTATGGCTTAATTCTTCAGTTCTTCCTAAAGATGATTATACTATAGGCCGTCGAAAAGAAGGTTGAGGTTGCGGGATACTTTGAAGATCAAAGACTTTAAATCAGTACATCCGAGGAACAAATTTTGGCATCGAACGATAACTTCCAATAATATCGATTTTTGCCCCTTTTCCAATCGGTTAGCGTCCTTAAGGATGGAGGGGACCCGTCATAAGGGCTTGGGATGATGAATGAGGGGAGAGTAAGTATATAGCATAGGATCCCAGGAATAAGAAGGGACGAATATAAGGGAGGCATCCAATGCCTTGAGGATAACCATGCCCTATGGAGAATCTGAAAAGAGCTTCGATTTACCTGATAGAAACCTTCTCTATCTCGTAGCCCATAGCCTTCCAAAGCATCCGACACCTCAAAGGGAGGAGGAGACCATTAGAAACGCTCTGGCTTCTCCCATAGGAACCGAAAGCCTAAGGAACCTTTCCGCCCATAGGGCTTCAAAGGTTACCATTCTCGTGGATGATTGGACCAGACCAACTCCAGCCTTCAAGGTTTTACCATGGCTTCTGAAGGAGCTTATGAGCGCTGGTGTGAAGGGAGAAGCCATAACGATCATTGTCGCCAGGGGGACTCATAGGAAACCCACGATGAAAGAGCTGGAGATGAAGCTTGGCCCAGAGGTCTTGAAAGCCTTCAGGGTGAGGCATCATGAAAACGAGGATGGGGAAGGTCTTGTAAACCTAGGAAGGACAAAGCGAGGAACTCCTATATGGATCAACAGGGAGTTCTACGAGGCCGATCTGAAGGTTGCCATAGGAAGCCTTGCCACCCATCCCTTGGCAGGCTATGGGGGTGGAGCCAAAATCGTAACTCCCGGAGTTTCGGGCCGTGAGACGATTCACTATAACCATAGTCTTATTTCCGATCCTAATGCTAGGATAGGCATGACGGATGGGAATCCCGTTAGGGAGGATATGGAAGAGATTGCGAAGGCTGCCGGTCTGGATTTCATCGTAAACCTCATCCTAAACGAAAGGCGCCTAGTTTTAAGGGCCTTTGCCGGGGACTTTATCAAAGCCCATAGGGAAGCCGTGAGGGCTTATGAGGGCCTTTATGGCGTGAAGCCCTTAGAAGCCTCGGACATTGTTGTCCTAGGCGCATGCCCAAGGGATGCGACCTTCGGTCATGCCACCTTTTCGCTCTACTCCGCTGTTCCTATGGTGAAGGAAGGAGGTACGATCATCCTAGTGGCGCCATGCCTTGACGGCCCTGGAAGCCGCCTAGAAAGGCTTGGCTTCAAAGAACTCTCATCTATAGATCCTGAGGAGCTTATGAAAATGATAAGGTCTGGGGAAGTAGAGGCTTCAGGAGGAGCCTTCGACTATTGCTATGCAAAGGTCCTAAGAAGGAACGAAGTAGTCCTCGTATCCGATAACTTCAATAGGGCACAGGCTATGGAGCTGGGAGTTGGATATGCGCCCTCCATAGAGGAAGGGCTAGAGGAAGCCTTCAAGAAGCATGGAAAGGATGCCACAGTCACGGTTCTACCCATGGGAGGAATGACTGTCCCCCTTTCTTAAGCCTATATGAACCCTTAGTTATAACAGTAAGAGGGAAGGGATGAAGGTCCATGAATCCCACAACGGTTTATAAATAGGAATGTTCCTCTTCTTATGCCGAAGTGAGGTGGCCTTTGCCAACGGTTTACGATGTGCCAGTCGATGCCTTCATTACGAGGCTCGCCCTCGAGCTAAAGGAGGGTGTAGAACAAGTGAAGCCTCCCCCTTGGGCTGATTATGTGAAGACGGGGGTCCATGCTGAGCGCCAACCAAATTCGGAAGACTGGTGGTATATCAGGGCAGCCTCCATCCTAAGAAAGCTTTATGTGAAGGGCCCGATGGGAGTTTCCAGAATGTCCCAAGCCTATGGAGGCCGTACGGGTGGAAGGTCAGCTCCAGGGCATGCCAGAAGTGGAAGCTCAAATATTGTTAGGAAAATCCTCCAGCAATTAGAGGATGCCGGATTGGTAGCCAAAGTAGATAAGAAAGGAAGGACTTTAACGGATAAGGGAAGAAGCTTTCTCGACCAGGTTGCCACAGACTTGAAGAAATCTATGGATAAAAAGGCCATGGCTCAAGTTTAGCATTGGGAGGGGCTATGGGTTTGGAAGCGGAAGATTACGAACTGGAGGAAATTAAGCGAAGACGCATGGCTGAGATACAGAGGCGCCTTCTTGAGAGGGAACGTAGCCGGCAAGCTGAGGAGCGGGCTCGAGTCGAGAGGCAAGTTCTCCTTACCCGGATACTTAGTCCTGAAGCAAGGAGTAGGCTGACTAACTTGCGAATGGTTCGACCGGAATTCGTCGAGCAACTCGAGACTCAACTCATCCAAGCTGCCCAAGCAGGAAGGATTAGTGCTCCCCTAAGTGACGAGGAACTACGGGAGATTCTTCAGAGGCTTCAGAGCCCGAAGCGTGAGATAAAGATTAGGAGGGTTTAGTCAGCCAGCTAGGCTAGCTTTAAAGGAGGCTGGAAAAATGGCACGCAACAAACCGATGGCCAAGAAGCTCCGGCTTGCTAGGGCACAGAAGGTTGCAAGACCTGTGCCTTCATGGGTTTATGTCAGGACGATGGGATCCTTCAGAATGACCCCTACGAGTCGTCATTGGCGAAGGAGTAAGCTGAAACCATAGCCCATGCACGAATTTGAAAGGAGGGGATTAATTGAGTATGGCTGAAGAAGGAAGAAGCTTCCATGAAGGAAGGATTTCTACCAATGAAAGGAACAGAAATGCCAAGGAAGAAGCGGAGGATAAAGGAATGGACGAAGCGAAGGAAGAAATGGAAGGGGAGCCTGTAGGAACCTTCATGATTTCTTTTAGTGATGCTTGGAAGGGAGCTCGTTGGCAACGGACTCCAAAGGCCCTTCGGCTTCTGAAAGCCTTCATAATTAGAAATTTAAAGGTGGAGCCGGAAAACCTCAGGATAAGTCAAGACCTCAACGAGCTCCTTTGGAAAGGGAGTATCGAAAAACCCCCAAGACGGATAAGGGTCACTGTCATCCGAGATGAGGAAGGAATATATACTCTTTACCCAGCCAAGAAATGAATAGGAAGGGTTTTAAGATAAAAAATAGGGTAAAAGGAAAGTAAAATAAATCAAAAGAAAAGAAAAGAAAAGGGAGGTAAGGGAGGGTATTTCGCCAGGAAATGCCCATAAATTCCTTTAACATACTTGGAAACCCCAATATAGGCGTCTTCTTGATAACTACAGACACGTATCTCATCGCACCGATCACCCTCACAGAACGGAAGACCTCGTGGTTAGCCAAAAATCTTGGAGTCAGGGATTTTGTAAGGCTGAAGATATGCAGCTCAAAGCTCTTGGGAATTTTCATAACGGCGAATTCAAAGGGAATTGCCGTCCCTCACTTAGCCAAGGAGGATGAAATCAAGGAACTTCAAAGTCTCAAGGTTGAAGTCCGCTCCATTTCGGGCCCTATAACTGCATTAGGAAATTGCGTCTTGGTCAACGACAAGGGAGGCATTATCGATCATAGGTTTCCAAGAAGAACGATCCAGGAGATGGAGGATGCCCTTGGGGTCTATCTGGTTCCTGGCACGATAGCAGGTCTCCCCTACGTAGGCTCCCTAGCCGTAGCCACCAACAATGGAGTTCTCGCCCATCCTAAAATGACGGAAGAAGAGGAAAGGCTTCTGAAAGAAGCCTTGAAGGTTCCTGTTCATAGAGGGACTGTCATAAACGGTGTTCCCTATGTCAAGGTAGGTTTGATTGCCAACAGATTTGGGGCTATAGTGGGAAGGGGGACAACAGGACCAGAACTCATGGCGATAAGTAAATCCCTTAGCCTAGCCTGATGCCGGAAAGCCCTTAATGCCAATTTTTCGCTTGAAGGGGCCGCCAAGGAAGTAGCTTATGTCCTAAGTTTATTTTTGGAGATGGCTTCAAAGGTAAAGGTTTACATGCCAGTCCTAATATGCATAGGCGATAAATACTGATTAAGGAAAAAAATAAATGAAGGCTAGGAGGTTTCAAGTTTGAGTCAGGTAAAGGTTTACACTATACATGGCGAGGTAAAGATGGGGAATTTTCTGACAAAGTTCCGAAAGAAAGTTAGAGCTTTAAAGCCGGAGGATGCCCTCGAGAGGGTTTACAAAGAGCTTGGGGGACAACACAAGGTCAAAAGAAGGGCTATAAAGATTTTAAGCATTGAGGAATCTGAACCAGAGATTGAAGAAAATGAAGGCCCAAGATAAAGAGGAAGAAGAATTAAGAAGGCTACTCATCGAATCGGAAATCCTTGAAGGAACCTTGACGACTTTGAGGCAAAGACTCAGCCTTATAGAGGCTTCCATAACGGAGTCAAGAATGGCAGCTGAAACTCTTCAAGGCGTCAAATCCGAAAAAAGGGGTGCCGAGATCCTTGTTCCTATAGGAGGAGGTAGCTTTGTTAAAGCGCGGATCGAGGACAATGAGAGGGTCATCGTCGGAATAGGCGCTGATGTAAGCGTGGAGAAAACGATCGATGAGGCCATCAAGGACTTTGAGGAGCGGTTGGGTGATCTCGAGAAGACGAGGCAAAGCGTCGAGCAGCAATTTCTTCAGGTTTCCCAGCGCTTAGAAGCCGATAGGGAGAGGCTCTCGGAAATTTTAAAGGCTAGGGAAGGGGAGACCCGTCCTGTTCGAACGCCTTAAGAAGGCCTTTTCAAAAGCCGTAGATAGGCTATCGTACGGAGAGCTTAGTCCAAAGGAGCTTGAGGAGGCAGTCGAGGAGTTTAAGCTCTCCCTTCTAGAAAGCGATGTAGCGCTTGCAGTAGCCGAAAGAGTGGGAGAAAGGCTAAAGGAAAAGCTTTCGGTTATTAAAATAAGACGATTCGGCGACAACCGAGAAGTAATAAAGGAGGCCATGAAGGCTACTGTCCTCGAGCTTCTAGAAACTCCAGGGAAAAGGGACCTGGAGGCCTTGATCAAAGGACGAAGGGTCGCAGGGAATGGATGCCCTCCTTTTGTCATCGTCTTCGTCGGTGTAAATGGATCTGGAAAGACCCTCACCATAGCCAAGGTAGCTAGTTACCTCCAAAGGCAGGGGTTTACTGTTGCCTTGGCCTGTGCCGATACCTTTAGGGCTGGAGCCATCGAACAACTGGAGATCTTAGCGAGCCGCTTGGGCGTGAAGGCAATAAGGCATAGGTATGGTGGGGATGCAGCTGCCGTGGTCTTCGATGCCATCCAGTATGCCAAGGCTCATGGAATCGATGTAGTCCTTGTGGATACTGCTGGACGCATGCAAACGCGAAGGAACTTGATGGAAGAGATGCAAAAAATTGTAAGAATAGCAAAGCCTGACCTTACGGTCTTTGTGGGGGATGCCTTAACAGGGAATGATGCCATCAATCAGGCTGAAGAGTTCAGCAAGTACGTTCCAATAGATGGAGCTATCCTCACGAAGATGGATGCAGATGCCAAGGGGGGCTCGGCCATATCCATTGTTCAGATTCTGAAGAAACCCATTCTCTTCCTAGGCGTAGGATCAAATCTTGATGATTTGGAGCCCTTCGACCCAAAGGCTTTCGTGGATAGAATTATCGAAGCATAGTCTCCTTGGAATTTCGGTCTACTTCTTAGCTAATTGGGGCGATGCCATCCCATCCATGCATCCATCCATTCATTCATTCCCCTCTTCTATTCGAGGTAAGAAACTTTTCGGCTATTGATCCTTAGGCCTGAAAATTCGTCTCTCTGCCTAATGTCATGGTGTAAAGTATAAGCTTCTTCTTCCTTCGGCAAGCTCGGAACCTTTAGGGAGCTTGTTGTCCTGAAAAAGGAAGCCTCCCAAAAGTTACTTCCTCTATGTTGGCTATGAAGATCGTTTCATCACATCACATCACAGCAAGGCGTTACCTGGGCTTTAGATACTCTTGCAAGATCTTCCGATTTTTACCTAATGAACCGAGATAGCCTTAATAACCTTCTCAGTAAGAGGTAGACACTACTGACCAAGATAAAGCTTCACGATTAAAGGGGATGGAACTCTTGAAAAGCCAAAGAATGAATTCTATGTCTTACGTCTCCGAGGCTATACTATTCATTTCCAGAGATCCAGACAGATGCCGAGGTTGTGGATGCTGCGAGCTTATATGTTCCCTCATCCACGAAGGAGAATGCAATCCCTCGACTTCTAGAATAGTTGTAAAGAAGGATTTTTTCCAGCTCAAGTTCGAGCCTGAAACGTGTCGTCAATGCCCAGACCATCCATGCCTAAACGCTTGCCCTGTCGGAGCCATAAGAGGAGATCCAAAAACAGGAGCTAAGGTATTGGAGGATTCCCTTTGCATAGGCTGTGGGCTATGTGCTAAGGCCTGTCCTTTCAACCTTGATGGACATATCCTACGTTTCCATCCTGGGAGGAAAGTTTACGTGAAATGCGACCTTTGCGGTGGCAGTCCAGCCTGTGTGGAATACTGCCCCAGGGAAGCCTTGAAGCTTCTTTGTTGGAAGGCAGATTCGGAATCTGGAGCCGAAAGGTAGAGGGATTGGTATGTCGCGAAAAATCTATGGTTGGGTAGGGCGCATCCTTCGCGTAGACCTTGGCTCTGGAAGGATATGGAGCCAGGATACGATGCCCTATGCCAAGGACTTCATAGGGG
>JAGTQN010000001.1 GCA_018396395.1 Candidatus Bathyarchaeota archaeon
AACAACTTCCAGTAAGGAAGATGCCCATCCTCAATATATAGGCGCCTCATAAGGCTTTTCGTCCTATGGTATAACTTCATAAGGCGCATAAAACCCTAGGAAGACTGCCAGAAATACCAATAACTTGACAGTATCGGAGCCATCGTAAGTAAGGCTTATTTAGACCTCACATGTAGCATAATATGAGATCTTAAAATGTCACATGTGATACCAACAGGTCACACCCTCAGGGAGATGAGGCTTTCAGCTCGCCTGACTCAGAAGGCCTTAGCTGAGAGAACTGGCTTAAGTCAAGCCCTCATATCGAGAATAGAAAGGGGATCCGTTGATCCTCGCATATCGACCCTAAGAAAAATTATAGATGTCCTCAATTCTTTGGTAATCCATTCAACGTATGCCCGTGATATCATGAGAAGCCCTGTGATCTCTGTGAACGCATCACAACCTCTGAGGGTGGCTGTGGAGCTTATGAAGAGGTATGATATATCGCAATTGCCAGTTATGCGGGCAGGGTCCGTTGTTGGAAGTATTCAAGAATCTACGATTATCCAAAAAATAGCTCAAGTGAAGGAGGTCTCCAGTCTCTTTCAGGAGCCTGTCGATAAGTTCATGGAGGAGCCTTTTCCTTTTATAAGTCCCGAAACGCCCGTTGAAGACCTCGTCATCCTTCTATCGAAGGGTATCCCAGCCTTATTGGTCATGGAGAGGAAGAAACTTGTTGGAATAATAACGAAGATTGATTTGATAACCGCCCTTCTGAAGAAGGGCGAGGGCTTTCAGCTAATTAAAGGAGGTGCTTCCTCATAGACCCTCTATTTTTGGTAGCTATAGGAGCCGTTGGGCTATCCATCTCCATCGCATGTAGCATAATTTGGTTCGAGAGTAGAAGTACTAGGGAAATCTCGAAATATCTTGTAAAGGCCTTCAATGAACGTCTTGCAAGGCAAGAAAGCCAACTAGAGGTTCTGAGGCAAGATACTTCTGAAAATACTATGGCTATAAACAAACTTGTCCGTAGGGAGGAATTAAGGGGAGCTAGGATTGAAGACTTGGAAAAAAGTGTGATTCTTTCCTTGGAAGCCGCAAGGAAAGTGTTACATCACACCCTAGCATTCGAGGGTAGGCTAAGAAATTTGGAGGTGAAGCTCAAAGAAATCGAGGAGGGGCGCCATAACCCTCAGATCCAGGAAATTAAGAAGGAGTTGAAAGATTTGGCTAGCAAGATTGAAAGCTATGAAATACTTCGCCAAGAAGGCATTAGAAGCGAGATAAAGGAGAATATAATCTTGGAGGAGAAAGGGGTTCTTTCCAAACTAACACCAACGGAACTAAAAGTTTTGAAGTTATTGTCTTCCGATGGCGCCAAGACGAGTAGGCAAATTGAACAGGTTCTTGGAAAAACTAGGGAGCATACTGCCCGTCTTATGAAAAAGTTGTATGTGGAGGGCTATGTCGAAAGGAATTCGGAAAGGCTTCCCTACATATATAGAATCAATGAAAGGGTTAGAAAGGCCTTAGAAAGCGCTAAATCCCCCAAAGAGGTCTAAACATTCTTCATCATCTGGGAGAATTTTGCCATTTTATAACGCCTTTCTGCTCTAGATCCAGCTTTCATTAGGAAGCCTGTCTCCGAAAGCCTTTGGAGATAAGTCGAAACTGTGCTGAGGGCTATGGGCTCTTTAAAGACATCTTCATAAGTCAATTGAATCTCTTTAGAAGAAAACCATCCAATAGGAAAATGTCCTTTTATTATTCCTTTAATCCTTTCAAGCTTAGTAGTATCCGGTTGTTGTCCCTCGAAGCGTTCTAGGGGATGGTTTTTGGATAGCCCTCCCATCATCTCGAAAAGATCTAGAATTTGGAGGACCTTATCCCTCGATACATTTCCTTCAAGCGAAATCGTAAGCCTGTTTCCATCCGAATCGTACAGTTGAAATCGAAGCTTAGAAGGTGCCATAAGCCCATACCACCTCAAATTTTTCTGTGCTCAATGAAGTTCGAAGTTGTGAAGTTGTAGAGGAAAAACATGAAATCTCGGATAGAGTAGAGAAAAAACCATTTTTTGCAGAGTATTTTCGATTCACAATTTCACAAAGGCTAGAAAGGTAAAAAAGAGATTTTGAATCTTTTTGAACGATTCTCCAGTGGAAATCAAGGGGTTCAAATGTAGGGTCTTGTGAAAGGTTTCTAATATGGGGAAGGAGGGAGATTCTTGCTTTAATGGTTGTAGGGAAGGTTCGGGTTTCATATAGTTCACAGTCAAAAGCTCCTCGATGGTTACTAGGGTTTTCTAAAGGATCCTTAGGGATCCGCTCCCACCCCTGTTTTTCCACTGGAGAGTCATCTCCTTTTTGTATTTTCTTCTCTCCTTTTAGGAGAGAATAGAGTCCAAATGTTAATCTCTTCTTAACAATTAAAAATTCCTATAAATGGAAATTGAATTTTTATAAAATTTTTTAAACATACTCCCATATACCAGAATTCCTTTGGGAAATTTCCAGTTGAAATAGTGGCGTAGGTGATTAATACCCCACACTCTTATACATCTTATTTCTCACCATCAATTTCAACCTCATTGAGAAGTTTAAAGAAAACAGTCTAGTTTATTGTATTACTATCTTTTTTATCACATGCTAATAACTTAATTAATATGGAGAGTCCTGCGCTATCGGAGATTTTCAACCATTTCTTGAAACAGTCCATAATCCTGAAGAACCGTGAAGCTCTTCGACCAGACTATGTTCCCGATCATTTACCTCATCGAGATGAGCAGATTAGAAAGCTTGGATGGATTTTAGCTCCTGTATTAAAGGGATCGAGATGCTCAAATATGTTCATATATGGAAAACCTGGGACTGGTAAGACTGCCGTTACCCGTTTCGTCTTACAACACCTATCCGCGAAGAGTTCCGAGATAGATACTCCCCTTAGCGTTTCTTATATCAACTGCCGTCTTGCTGGAAGCGAATATAGGGTTCTCTCAATGCTGAGTCAATCAGTAAAGGTACCAGTCCCCTTTACAGGAATAGCTACCGCTGAAGTTTTCGACCGCTTTAAACAAGGTCTCAAAGCCATGGGAGGTATTCTTATCAGCGTTCTAGATGAGGTAGATATGCTTGTAAAAGCGAGCGGTGATAAGCTTCTTTATGAGCTTACAAGGATTAACGAAACCTCACCAACAGGAAAGATTGTTCTGATAGGCATATCGAACGATCTAAACTTTAAGGATCTTTTAGATCCAAGGGTTCTCAGTAGCCTTAGTGAGGAAGAAATCGTTTTCCATCCATATACGGCCGATGAGTTATACGATATCCTACTCGATCGGGCAAAGATAGCCTTAGTTCAAGATGGTGTTACAGAGGGGGCCTTAAGGCTATGTGCAGCTTTGGCTGCCGCAGAGCACGGGGATGCCAGGAGGGCTCTAGACCTCCTGAGAGTTGCTGGGGAGCTAGCTGAGCGGGAGGGAGGAAGAGCCATTACAGAGGATTATATTCGAAAGGCACAGTGGAAAATAGAGCATGATAGAGTGACAGAGGTTCTAAGGACCCTTCCTCTCCATCAAAGGCTTGTCCTCTATAGCGTTTATTTTACACAACAAGAAAATCCAAAAGAAACCCTAACGGGGAATATCTATGAGACGTACGAGAGGATTTGTAGAAAGGCTGGAATGGAACCCCTTACCCAGAGACGGGTAAGCGGTCTCCTAAATGAGCTTGACGCCATGGGAATCGTGAACTCTAAACTCGTCAATCTAGGAAGACATGGTCGCTCAAAAAGGGTCCGTTTAAGCATACCCATGGAACAGGTTCAATCCCTTTTAAAGGAAGAGACCCGTCTATCATAATAACTAGCCATTATCGCTTTTCTCTTATGGGGTCGGGTTTGCTTCCTTCTCCTTCGCAACAAGTATGGGAGATCATTCCTAGAAAAAAGATAGAGGAAACCAAGGCCTTAGCCTTCGAAGATGGCCCCTTCACAAAAAAGATCGGAACAAAGAAAAGGAGGGCGCCCCTTATAGCCGTTCTTACTAAGGGCTTTATGGTTTTGAAGATAGCCTTTGATTATCTTAAGGTTGATGGTAGTGAAGCCACGGATCTTATGATAGACTTGGAGAAGCATCTTTCAAGCGATGAGGATATAAATATAATATTCCTCCATGGAGTAGCCTATGCCGGTTTTAATGTTGTGGACGTCCAGCGTCTAAGGGAAGCCACAAATCGCCCTATAATCCTCGTCTTGAGATCCAAACCCAATCCTGAAGCCGTTAAAGAGGCTTTGATAAAGCATTTCAGAGACTGGGATAGGCGCCTCGATATTATAAGCAAGGCAGGAGATCCCAGATTCTTCGAGGTATATCCAGGGATACCCATCTTCTACGAAACCATTGGAATGGAAGCCCACGAAGCGGAAGCCCTCATAAGAGCCTTTACGATCCTTGGAAAGACCCCCGAACCCCTTAGAATAGCAAGGATCTTGGCAGAGGCCTTAGGCACCTTCTGAGGCTTTGATCTCAAAACCCGAAATCCTTTCCATTCCCACAATTGCGGCTGAAGTTCCCCTATCTCCCATCCCTAAGGCCTCAACTATTCTGAACAACTGACTGACTAAGGCCGTTCCTGGAAGAGGTATCTTCAAATCTTCCGCTAAAGAAAGGGCATGGTGCAGGTCCTTTAATTGATGGCTTATTTTAAAACCAGGCTCAAAATCTCTCTTTATCATTTTAGGAGCCAAATTAGAAAGCATCCAGGATGAGGCAGCCCCTCCCGTTACCACATTCAGCATTTTTTGAAGATCAAGTCCCGCCTTGGCCGCGAGCATAAGTCCTTCACAAACTGCTTGGATGTTGAGGGCGCATATGACTTGATTGCATAGCTTTGTGATCTGTCCAGAACCGCTTGATCCCATATAGGTAATCCTCTTTCCCAGGACCTGGAAAATTGGTAGACATTCTTTGAAGGCATCCTCGGGCCCCCCAACCATGATGGACAGGGTTCCCTGTGTCGCCCCCACATCTCCTCCGCTTACAGGGGCATCCAGCATCTTTACGCCCTTCTTCTCAAGCTCCTTTGCTATTCTTATGGTTACACGAGGGGATATGGTACTCATATCAACGACGATGAGCCCTGGATGGGCTCCCTCTATCACCCCTTGGGATCCTAGGATTACTTGCTCCACATCTGGGGAATCTGCCACCATGGTTATCACAACATCGGATTTTTCAGCCACATCCTTCGGAGATTCCCCAGCCACTGCTCCCATGCTGACAAGACCTCGCATCTTCTCCCTAGTCCTATTCCAAACGGTTAGTGGATATCCTGCCTTCAAAATATTCGTAGCCATGGGCATTCCCATGACCCCTAAGCCTATAAAGCCAACCCGCTTCACTCAAATCCCTCCTTCTGCATAAGAAAGATTATTCTTCCTGATGGAATACTCTAACCTTTGATAAAAAGAAACATCATATGCTTTAAGGGTTTCTAAAGTCCAAGGATATAACTTCCATGGTTGACAGGTTAAGGATTGGGACTTGAGCAGGGGTGGGGTCAATCCCATTCTTCTTCAAATATTCAGTTTGCCCTTGCCACGTGCCAGAGTTCACTATCAAGGTTCCCCTATAGGTCTTATACTTATAAACGTGAACATGTCCTGCTTGAAAAACATCGGGAGGCTCTTCTATGACTAAATAATCCTTTTTTTGGGGGGTTATGGGAGTCCTCTCCCCATAAATTGGGGATAGGTGCCTAGCCCTCAGCAGAAGCTCCATGGCTTCATGGGGTTCGCTGAAGGACATATTGGGAGCCGAAGCTACTACGTCCGGAAGGCTATTTCCATGATAAAGGAGGAACTCAAGGCCGTGAAGCCTTACTCGGGCTGGGTTTCCTAGGAGGTGTAGATTCCCTAAGCCAAGGAGGGGTTCGGCATACTTCTTAAGGATCGCTGGTTGAGGGAGGGATCGTCTAGAGGCATCGTGATTTCCTGGTATGGCGATGATCTCCACATGTTCAGGGATCTCCTGAAGGTAGGAAGCCACAAGCCCATACTGCTCGTAGACATCCGATATGTTTAGCTCCTTTTCTTGCTCAGGATAGATGCCAATACCATCGACGAGGTCCCCAGCTATGATTAGGTATTTCACAGTTCCAGCCAGATCCCTTTCCCATGGTGTACCCAGTTCCCCCTTCAGCCATCGGATGAAACGATTTAGGCTCCTTCCGAGGAATTTGGTGCTTCCCACATGGAGGTCTGATGTCATAACCACTGAAACCTCAGCCTCAGCCTTGCGCTGGGGATGATCCGGAACCTCTGGCCAAAGGATTTCCGAAGCTACCATTCTTCCCTCTCCTACCATGGAACCCACAACGCATATTACTTGATCAAGAAAAATCCTCTGGGCCCTATCAACTAGGGAGCGCTCTGCATTATGGGGAACGATGACCGTTAGGCTGGACTCTAGGTCCTCGATCTCTAGGCGAGTAATCCCACCTCTTGTTCGCTTATCAGTGACAAGTCCAATTACCTTCACACCCTTAGCTGTAGGCATCTTAAGGGCTTGTTGTATCGATACAGCATCTCTAGCATCGATCCTCTGCCTGAGAATCTTCTCTAAACGCCTGAATCGATCCCTAAAGTATTCGATGAAATCCTCGAAGGATGCCTTGGCTTCCATAAATTCTGTAGGATCGAAAAGGATATCGAGCTTCGTTTCCACCTCGGCAGCTGGAACCCTTGGGGCTTTGGCAACAGCTTCTAACCCCAAGGTACTGGCTTGTTCCTTTGGCTGTAAAAAGCTAAAGGCTTCCTCCAACAGATTCTTTGAAAGCCAAAGGGGCCGCTCCTCAGGTGATGCAGCCACCTTGGTGGCCTCCTTGACAATCTCATCCAAGTCTACATCTGGTGGAAGCCTAGATAGGAACTCAAAGCCCTCTTGGTCGATCTGATAGCCAAGCTTAAGGGCAGATACGATGGCCCTTTTAAGTCTCTCATGATGGGGATCTTTAGTCGTATTGGTTGACAAGGCAGCACCACGATTTTCTTATTCTTATTTTTACCTCACCATATCTTGGGAATAGGTTCGTCTCACAAATTATCTTTACTGCATTTGAGGTTTAAAAGGAACCCTTGAAGAAAAGGAGTTGATCCTTGATCTCCCTCTTTTCCAATCGTCAGAAGCCTACGACCTGTCTCTTATGCGGGGAGGCTAAGCCTAGGCAAGTTTCTTCAGCCTTGGGCGTCTGCTTAGATTGCCTGAGAAGACATCCTGAGGAAGCCCTTCCCATCATCATCAAAGTCCATGGGAAGGTCCGTGCTCCATGGGGGCTCCCTCCTAAGCCTCCGAAGACTCACGGCGGTATTCCATGCAACCTATGTTCTAATGAATGCCTTATAGGACCTGGCGAAGTCGGATATTGCGGCCTTAGGCAAAACATCGGCGGACGCCTAGTATCGAAGGTGAAGACTGACGCAGCCCTTCTCCATTATTACTTGGATCCCCATGTAACAAACTGCTGTAGCGCCTACTTCTGTCCAGCCGGAACGGGTGCAGGCTTTCCAAAATTCGCCTATAGACCCGGTCCTGAGATCGGCTACTATAACCTAGCGATCTTCTTCTACGCTTGCAACTTCGATTGCCTCTTCTGCCAGAATGCGTCCCATAAAGCCTTGGGGGAAGCTCCTTTAGTAACGGCTGAAGAGATTGTGAGGGCAACCGTCCTGAATGAAAGGATTTCCTGCTGGTGCTTCTTTGGTGGTTCCCCTGAGCCCCAACTACCCTTCGCCCTGAAGGCCTCGGAAAAAGTCCTGGAAGCCCTCAAGGGTAAAAGAATTCTCCGAATATGCTTCGAATGGAATGGTTGTGGCAATCAAAGCCTTGTAGAGCGTGCAGCCCAGCTAGCCTTGGAAAGCGGTGGAAACCTAAAGTTTGATCTAAAGGCCTTCACGCCAAGCCTGAGCATCGCCCTAAGCGGAGTCCCCAATTCCAGAGCCTTCGAAAACTTTAGGATGGTTTATGAAAGATTTTACAAAAAGCGTCAAGATCTTCCGGTTTTGACGGCTACAACACTCCTCGTTCCTGGCTATGTGGATGCCTTAGAGATCGACGGAATAGCCAGGTTTATAGCCTCTTTAGATCGAAAAATCCCCTACAGCCTCCTTGTCTTCCATCCAAACTTTGCCATGAGGGACCTTCCCATCACACCAATCGAACAGGTGAGGGAATGCCTCCAGGCTGCCGAGAGACACTTGGACCACGTCCATGTAGGAAACCTCCATCTTCTAGGCTTCGCTTCTATGGAAAAGCTCAAATCCATCTAACGATGGGATGATTGGGCTTAAAATCGAGAAAAAGCCTAGGGCGAAGCTCCTGAAGTTTCCTGTTAGGGCTTTATAATAACTTTCACAGAAGTATCGCCCTTAGAAGCCAATTCAAAGGCTTCCCTTGCCCTTTGGAGGGGGAACTCATGGGATATCATAGGCTTTAGTTCAATTTTACCTTGAACGATGAGGCTTATGGCCTCCTCGAAAAGGGCATCGCCGCCCCCTATTCCATAAACAGTCAGGGTTTTGCCTATAATCGCCTCAGGGTCTATCTCTGCACTTTGGGCGTAGTGGGCAATAAGGCATAACCTACCCCCTGGCTTTGTGAGGGAAAGGGCCTGCCTTATAGTGGCTGGAGTGCCAGCACATTCGAAGGTCACATCGACCCCCTTCATCCTTGTCATGGAGAAGATACGCTCCTCTAGGTTCTCCATCTTGGCGTCTACGGTAATGGCTCCGAAACGCCTGGCCAACTCCAGTCTTCTAGGTGAGATCTCGCTTACAATGACTTTACTAATTCCCTCAGAAAGGCATCGTTGAAGAATGAAAAGTCCTATCGGTCCCGCCCCGAGAATAAGGATCTCTTCATTCCCTCGGGGCTTCGCCCTCGAGAAACCATTCAAGGCTACTAGTAGGGGTTCTATGATGGCTCCCTCCTCATGGCTAATACCCTCCGGAACCTTGTGAAGCCTTCTATCAGCCTTAGGGATGCGGATGTACTCGGAAAAGGCTCCTAGGCTCCCGCTTCCTAACCAGTCAACCCCTAAAGTGACCCTATCACCAACCTTGAAATTCCTCACATTCGCTCCAATCTTAACTACATCCCCACAGTATTCATGCCCCGAGTTAAGGGGATAGGTGAAACGCTGTCCATAGCGAGTTCCCAGATACCTGTGGACATCTGAGCCACAGATACCGCAGGCTTTCACGCGAACAAGGACATCCTCCGGGCCTATGGCTGGAACTTCTACTTCCTCCACCCTCAGGGCCCTAGGTCCGTAGATGATAGCGGCCTTCAAACCAAAAACCTCCAAGGAAACCTTCTTCCATAAATGGAAAATTCCCTAAACGTAAAAATTTCCTTTGCTCACTCATCTTCACCTCTTTTTTGTTTCGTCAGGCTAGAAGTCTGCTAGCGAACAATCCTCGTAGTATAGTCCTTGAAGGACTCCTTGGCTTCTGTAAGGATGCTTCGCAACGGCCTCCTCATCTAACTCAATGCCTAACCCCGGACCTTCTGGTATGTAGGCATATCCTGGCTCATCCTTCAAGGCTGGCTTTGTGATTTCTCGCCTTATCCCTTGTCCTTCCCACATATGCTCTTGGAAGACATAGTTCGGTATAGAAGCATCGAGATGGAGGAAGGCGGCAGTACCTATAGGACTTGACATGAGATGGGGCATGACTCCCACATTCGAAGCTTCGGCAATGGCTGCTATCTTTCGCCCTTCCGTGATACCTCCAGCAACTGTGAAGTCCGGGCGTATAAGGCCAACTAAGCCTCGATCGATAAGCTCCTTAAACCCATAAAGGTCGAAGCATCTTTCTCCGGCAGCTATGGGAATGCTCGTCTTTCTGGCAACGTAAATCATAGCCTCCATACTTTCAGGGGCTATGGGATCTTCCATGAAAAGAATTCGATACCTTTCTATTTCCCTAGCGAAGGTGACAGCTTGGATTGGTGTAAAGCGTCTATGGATCTCAACGCCAAGATCAATTCCATCCCCTACGGCTTCCCTGACAGCCTGCACCCTATCGACAGCTTGGGAAATCTCAAGACTACTAACGATCCTTGGCCCTTCAGGGCCGAAGGGCCATATCCGAAGCACCGTGAATCCCCTCTTCACGGCTTTTGATGCCTCCTCGGCCGCCTCCTCTGGTGTGCTACCACCTATCGTCAAGAAAGTTCGGCACTTCTCCCTATACTTTCCTCCGAGGAGTTGGTAGATGGGCAAATTCACGGACTTGCCTAGAATGTCCCAAAGGGCGATATCGATGGCAGCCATGGCTGAGTTCAGGACTCCTCCTCTAAAATGAAATCTTCTGAAGGGAAGTTGCGAATGATGTCCTATACGGAAAGGGTCCTTGCCTATGAGGAAGGATCCGAGCCTTCGAATGGCAACCTCGACGGTTTCTAGATGCGCCCAGAGGGTTGATTCCCCATAGCCTACAATTCCCTCATCCGTCTCAATTTTTACAATGAGCCATCTATCCACAAAGATGGGTTCAATACGTACAATCTTCAAAGCCTTACCATTACAGAATCTATGGGAACTTAAATAAAATAAGAGCATCGTTACTAAGGAAGCATTGGCGCTATTTAGAGCTCTTTATGGTGGATTTTAGAAGGTTGGACCCATCGTAACCAACGAATTCCTGATGAAGGATGGAAAAGGATAGATAGATAAGATAGGATAGGAATAGAAGCCTGTGAAAAACTTTAATGGGCCTTCCTAAAAAATCTATCAGGGCATAGTTTTGACGGAGTTCAGGGGTAGAGACATCGTATCCATCGCCGATTTCAGTCGCCAGGAGCTGGACTATATTCTCAAAACTACGGATGGAATCGAAGACCTAGCCAAAAGAAAGCCCGACCTTATTAGAGGGAAGACCTGTGCTATACTGTTCTTCGAGCCCAGCACAAGGACAAGGTTGAGCTTTCAGGCGGCCGTCCAGAGGCTTGGAGGCTTTGTCCTAGACATGTCTGAACCAAGGACCAGTTCCATAGAAAAAGGGGAAAATCTCACAGATACTATAAGGGTTGTCCAAAACTATGCCGATGTGATTGTTTTAAGACATCCCCTAGAAGGCTCAGCCCGCTTGGCTGCCGAGGTGGCCGATGTACCCATCATAAATGCAGGATCCGGAGCCGAGGAGCATCCAACCCAAGCCATGCTAGACCTTTACACAATAATGCGGGAAATGGGGAGCATCGATGGCCTGAAGGTAGCTCTCCTTGGAGACCTTAGGTATGGAAGGACTGTTCACAGCCTTGCCAGCGCCCTATCCCTCTATGATGTAAAACTTTACTTGGTTTCTCCAGAGACCCTTCGCATGCGAAGGGAGTTTGTCGAGCTTGCAAGGCAACGCATAGAGGTTCAGGAATTTGAAAGCCTTGAACCAATCTTAAAAGATATCGACGTCCTCTATGTTACGAGAATCCAGAAGGAAAGGTTTGCGGATCCAGCCGAGTATGCGAAGCTGAAGGGCTACTACAAGATCACGGCAGAAACCGTAAGGAAAATGAAGCCAAACGCTATCATCATGCACCCCCTTCCCAAGGTGGATGAAGTGGCACCAGAGGTGGACCTTATGCCCCAGGCTAGATACTTTAAACAGGTCTACTATGGGCTTCTGACGAGGATGGCCCTCCTTGCCCTAGTGCTAGGTGCCCTTTAGCCCCTTCCCTAAGGAAATGGCTAATCATAGATAGATGTATGTCAAAATCTGCAGAAATCTATAGGAAAAACCTTCCATTCTACTATCCTATCGTTGGAGACATTCCTCCATCAAGGGCAGCCCGATTTCTGGCAAAGGCCTTTCGGAAGGAAGATCGTTCTAGACTGACGGTCGTTGATGCGGGTTGTGGTGAAGGAAGGGATACCCTTTTTCTCCTAAGGGAGGGCTTTCATGTAATAGCCCTTGATGCTTCCGAGCGAAACTTGAAGGTTTTATCCCAAAAATCCATCGAAGCTAATATAGCTTCTGGAATGCTCGAATGCCGTATAGCCGATCTTGCCAAGAAGATTCCCATAGGAGACTCGGAAGTTGATGCCCTTCTTGACGTATGGGTTCTAGGTCCCATAATCCTACGGTACGATGGCAAAGCTGGTGCCATACGATACTTGAAGGAGGTCTATAGGGTTCTGAAGCTAGGAGGACTTTTCGTATCGGAGTTTGAAACCCTAATTCCCAATCTTTCCTCCGAGGAGCTGAAGAAGTACTTTGCAAACCTAGTGAAGGGTTTCTTCTCCATCATCACCTTGGAATCTATTGAGACAGATTATGTCCATTATCTAGCTATCCAAAATCTCCATAGGATTGAGGAGAACTCGGCAATCTTAGCCATAACCCAGAAGGAGGATATTAGGCGAGGGGTTAAGAAATACCCTAAATTGAGTAAGACCCCTTCCTTTGACCCCTCAAGGGGATCTTAAGAATGAAAGCTCCCTGAACCCATCCCAAAACAGAAATAGACTAACCCAAAACCCAGGGTCCCTTTAATGCCTTCTCTCACATTTTATGTATCCGTAGCGCTCCATCTCCTTAAAGTAATCAAGAAGGCGTATGTTGGATTCGCCTGTTTCACCCTCCACAAGTTCCTCTATCTCAGCCACAGAGCGGACTCCATCGCACCACATTTGGGCCGACTGGATAACGGATCCCTTCAATCCCCATTCATGGCATTTTCTCTGCCACTCTTTTCGCTCCTCGGCAGGTATCCGAGTCAGTTGGCAAGACCCAAGGACGAGACGTTTTGGCACTATTCTTGATGCCTCACGCTTATATCCATCCATATCTATCCATCGCCTTTTCCTAGGCTTCCATGGCTGAAATCCCAGTTCCCTGGCTACCCTTTCGAGGCTCATGGAAGCATAGGCTTTTAGATCTTCCTTAGCATCTTTAATCCTCTTTTGAAGGCTTTCGCTTCCAGCAAGGCGGGTCACCGATTCGATGGCGATTCCATAGCGGGTTTGCAGGTAGTTTAGCCTTCGCCATAGCTTTTCTAAGGCCTTCGCTCCTTCCCCTTCCTTCCTTTCTCCATAAACTTCGTAAAAAGGGGTTAGGAAGCCCTCCAGCTCATCAAGAATTGTCCTTTTGGCCTCGATGAAGACTTCGGAAGCGAGCCATTGGGCCTCGACCTCTCCGGCATTGGCGATAAAGTATGCATACGTTGCGACGGCACGACCTATCCAGGCAAGCCTTCTAGGATCGAGCTTGTCTGGCGTATCCATGGATGAATGGTAGAAGGTATATGGATACTCGATTAAGAGAGGGCATGGAATCCCTATGGATGGGTCTGCAATCATGTTATCAGCCTTCATGAAGGGAACCTCGCGCCAATTAACCAGCATCTTATCCATCATTGTTGAATGTTCGAGGATGAGCCTTAGGAGGGTATCCGTATAGGAGCTTTGGGCATGGGGGTTCCTCGAGAGGCTTAAGAATGCCCGGCATAGGGCTTCGTTCCCTCCTACGCAGTCCAGGGTTATAGCTGCGACGGTTCGTTGAAGAAGCTCAGGTCTCTCCAGAAGGGCTCCCATGGTCCCCATGCACTCATAAGTGAAGAGCATTCTTATTCCTCGTCTAGGCTTCTTGAGCCTTCCGGATTTGATGAGGGAGTTCAGACACCTCAAAACCTCTATTGCCAGACCACACCCACTCGCATCGTCTATGGCTCCGACTTCGTACAAGTGCCCATTTATCAGGACCTCCTCATCGGTTTCACCTTTGATCAATCCTGTTACCACATCGATCGAACCATCGTAGAAGGAAGCATCGATCTCCGCATGGATCTGAAGCCTCCTTTCCTTTTTCATGAGTTCCCTAAGCCAATGTCCCTGTCTAGGCGTTAGGACAAAGCCCCAGAACTCAGGGTCCCCCTTCTTCATACCCCAGCCCCCAAATTCGGAGCTAAACCTATCCCAGTAGCGACAGTCGGGTAGTTCCATAGGTGGACGGTAGTAATCGATGGCGGGAAGATAATCCGATACGATGCCAAGGGCGCCATGCCTCAAAGCCTCAAGGCGGGACGCCCTAGCCGAATCCCTTGTGAAGACAACCTTTCCCTTGACTTCCAAATCCTCATAATCTTGGGCTTTGGAACCTCCATCGACCATCACGAGCTCGGCTGTAATGCCCTCAGAAGGCGTGGGCTTACTGTATACGACGAGGGAACATGGATCCTCTTTATAGTCGCAAAGCTTTACTTCGCCTAGACCTTCTTCCTTGCCCTCGCCCTTGGATCCCCATAGAAGCGTCAGTTTGGCCGATTTGGCCTTCCAAGCCCTCGGCATGACCCAGTCCCCATAAAGCTTTTCACCATCGGCAGGGAGCTCGAAGATCTCGCCCTCGAGTCCATACTCCTCCAATTTATGGAGGCAATAAAGGGCAGCCTCATGATGCCTATCGAAGGAAGACCAGCGATCGTGGTCATGGATGTGGGCGATCAAGTCTAGGGCATTCGTTCCGGATACATAGGGTCCTATCCTCTCGAAGAGTCTCCTAAACATAGCCTTCGCCTTCCATCCTTTCATTTCTGAAGATCCTTTCGTAGCTGATAGCCTGTCCAAAAGGATGGTAGCTGGGCATCCTGCCAGCCTTCCTTAAGGAGTTCCCCCTCCTCCACGTAGGGAATTGGAAGCTCCACTCCAACCCATCTATAACCGCCAGTAGAAGCTCTATAGGCGAAGAGCTTAAGCATCCTAAAGGCATATGCCGAATCTTTAACGAAAATATAGCCTAGCGTAACAAGATCAGGATAGACCTCATTCCTTCGACCTATGAGAATACCTACGATCTGGTTATCCGCAAGCACAGCCAATGCCTTTTCAGGATCTGATTCGTAGACGCTAAAGTAGGCTGATATGAAGCGTAAGTATTCTTCGCGATCCATAAGGGGGATGAAGTCCCTCAGCCCTTCCAAGGCTATAAGGCGGCTCTCCAAGCCTTCAGGAGGCTCCAGGCTTTTTCCAATGAGTTCTAGAACGAGACGCCTTCGAATGCCTACGCATTTGAAACCATACTTTTCGTAGAAGCGAAGAGCGAAGGGCGTACCAGTAAGGATGGCCTTAAGACCTAAGCTACTAGCCTTTTCCTCTATAGCTTTTAAAAGCATGCCTCCTATTCCCATACCCTGAAACTTAGGATGGACCGCTATCCAATGGATTGATGCATGGGCTTCGCCATCAGGGCTTCCGAAGATGAAGCCCACAACCTTCCCTTCGGAAGTCTCAGCCACGAAAAGCCAATCAGGCCACTGCCTCATATATTGCACAAACCTTTGACCCATGAGCCTTGTAAGCCTAGCAGTCTCTAGGAAGGACTGGTTGGCAATCCTAACAATGTCGATGACATCCTCAAGCTTCATCGTTGTTATTCTAACCCTTGGTCTCGATTGTTCCATGAAACTTTTTTGGAGAAGGGCTATAATAAGGATAAGAAGGGAGAGGAATTGAAAAAGCTTTCAAGCCTTCCCTTAGGAAGGGGGCAGGCCGTGACGCACATCGAGAAACCTTAACCCAATCTTTAAACTTTAGTTTGAATGGGAATGATGGATGTGGTATGGGATAAAGGGGGGAAGACATTAAAAATTTAAATAATTAAGATAGGAACATTAATCTTGATAATTCATAGAGTCACTTTTTCGCGTGGGGTTCAGGATGTTTCCAGCAAGGAAGCCAATCGTTCATTCTTTAATTTTTTTATTAACATTTGTATTCCTGTGGAGCTTAGTATTCCTAAATCGACCTATACATGCATCAAATAGCAATATTGTAGAAAAAGATGAAATTGTAGAGATCGTTAGAAATATTAATATTTCTAAAATTATACTCCATGCTAAATATTTTTCTAGTTTCGAATCGAGATATTCAGGTTATCCTGGATCTGATGCCGCAGCGGAGTATATTCGACAATATTTTGAGAGTTTAGGTTTAGTAGATGTAGAATTCCATGAATTTAACGTGACAGTACCCATCGACTATGGTACGAGCATTTCTTTACTCGGTCATGATGGACGGGAGAAGAGGGCCTTCAAAGCCTACACCCTAGAGCCAAACATGGTGGCACTTAGTCGAAGATCTTCTGAGGGATTGACTGGCAAGCTTGTCTATGTTGGCAAAGGTTACTTGGAAGAGATGAGCGGAAAAGATGTTGAAGGCAACATCGTACTCATGGACTTTTCGGGAAGTAAAGACAACTGGATTAATGCCGCGAAATTAGGCGCGAAGGCCGTAGTCTTCATAGGAGAAGGCGATAGATATGATGCCGCTCGGAAAAGTCTCTGGATCCCATTAGATTTTCCTAGAATCTTTGTCCCTGAGCCTAGCGGTTGTATGCTCAAAAAGGCTATAAACGAAACTGTCAGGGTTCTTTGTGATATGCGCTTTGAGCAAAGAACGGCAAAGAATGTAATTGGGTTCATCTATGGCAAGCAAATGCCTGAACAGTCCCTAATACTTACAGCTTACTATGACTCTTACTCTATTACTCCAGGATTTGCACCAGGTGCACAAGAATCTCTGGGCATATCAACGCTCCTTGAATTAGCACGTTTCTTCTCGGAATATAGTAAGAGGGGAAGAGGGCCTAATAGAACCATCATGTTTGTAGCCTTCGCTGGGCATAACCAAGCTTTGTTAGGGGCAAGGGAGTTTACGGAACTATTTCTCTTCGAGAGAAGATGGCAGAGCAAAGTTGGCTTAATGGATATGACCTACTACCCAATCATGATAAATCTTGACCTAGCCACAGACAACGACTGGGTGGTCAACCTAGGAGCAGGAGATGTATGCGCACTAGGCTATGGTACTCGAGGCCCTGCTTTCCAAGCTGTTCGATGGATCTATGATAGGTTTAAGGATGTTTACACACCTCAAATAATAGATGCTTGGAAGACTATATATGGCAGAACTTTCAGGATAGATCTTGACCCATACTATCCTGGCTCTAGAGCCCCCGAGCCCAATCACATAGTTATGGATAGTGAGCCTTACTTAGCCGCAGGGGCGAACGGATTCTCGTTCTATACAGCTTATAGTGAACGAAAGTACTACTCGACTCCATTCGATACATATGAACGGTTGATGTGGAATAATCTTCAACCCCAAATTGAAACAATATTTTCTGTAATCTACATGCTACAGGCGGAACCCCAACTTAAGGAACTCTCTACAGAGGTCACGCGTATTGGTGGGCGTCTTTATGGAGCCAACTACGGAAAATTATTCGGAAGAGTTGTAACTTTTAATCCCTCAATCAACCAATATGAGGGAGTTTCCAAAGCTCTGGTAGCTATTCAGGGGCCGGGCCTTTATAGGTATATCCTTACAACTGATGAGGATGGCCTATTCACTGTCGTGGGGATAACAGCATTCGGTACCAACTATGGAATATATCCCTTCTATCTGGACGAAAACGGTACTATCGAGTATGCTCCGGATTTTGGAATATACAGTTTCGGAAATGATGTACAGATAACGATATGGAGGGGGGGCATCATCGGCACTCAAGAATATCCGCAGTATTTTACTGTTTTTAAGTGCGGATCTGTTGCTTTCTTCGACTTATTAGCACCTAGAACCGGTTTTGCCTCAAGCGTCTTCCGAATTATGGACTTCAATACACACTCTACGCCCGCCCATTACAGTTTCTTCCCTCGGGAAGCAAGTCCTATTGTGGTTGCCTTCGTAGAACCCGGCACAAGGGTTGAGGCGATAGCCTTTCAAGCTGATGTGCCTATACCCTCCGCAATTATTTTGAACTCATCGAGGATACGACCCCAAGGTAATGGGTACGAGGTCAAATACGGAAGACAACTTCTCGTGACGAATGCCTTGCTTAAGAATGCAGAAGATATATGGTTACTGAATAACGAAAGAATCAACACATTCCTCCAATTTAATGTTTTTGAACCTGCCGCGGCCCAGCTTCATGACGCAGCTAAATCGATCTTGGATGCTTCTTGGGGCGCTTTTGAGAACAGGTCATATGGACTCGCCTTTACGAATGCTCAGCGGGCTTTGGGAGTTGAGACCAGGGCCTACGCCAGAATTCTGAGTTTATATAACGAGACGATTAGCTCAACGATGTTCTTCTTCGCTCTCCTTGTTCCTTTCGTTTTCCTAGCTGAAAGGCTGTTCCTTTCGTGGAATGGTCCTAGAAGGCTTCTAGGCATCATTATGATCTTTATTATGGCGTTAGGCATGTTCGCTCTTTTCCATGCAGGCTTCCATCTAGGTGCAAATATGTTCATTGTCCTGATAGGCTTCGTTACGATGGCTCTTACATTACCCCTCGTACCAATTCTGGGCGGTCATGCTCAGTCAAGAATCTTAGAATGGCGGAGAGCAGTTGTAGGGCTTCATTTCGCGGAGATAAGCAGAACGGGGGCCATTCTACTCTCGTTATCCTACGGAGTCCAGCAGATGAGAAAGCGGAGGCTTAGGACGACCCTAACCTTCACATCGATCTTAATGATTGCCCTCGCTTTGGTTTCGATGACTTCTATGTCTGTACATAGCATAACACTACAACTTCCCACGGGAGGGGAGCCGACTCGGGTTGGCCTACTCGTAGCAGCTTGGATAGATCCTTTCAAAGGTATTCAGCCCATTTCGGAAGAATTATTAGAGGGAATTAGGCGCGTCTATAATGAGGGGGTATCGATAGCCCCTAGGGCATGGTTGTACAACATCCATATAGGGAATATGCCTGGCGATTTTAATGATCCATATGCGAGGGGACTTCTCAATATTTCTTCTGGAGACTCATGGCATACGGCTGCTGCAATCCTTGGAATTTCTGAAAATGAATTGAATATAGCTTACCAAGGAGATATGCAGAAGATAGAACAGATACTTCTGGATGGGGTCTGGTTCCCATCAGAGGATGAATTATTTGTTCTCATAAGTAAAGACTATGCAGATTACCTAAACATCAGTATGTCTGACCCATCTTCAACCCTGATTAGAGTTAATGGTATTCAGATGAGAGTTTGTGGAATCTTTGATGCAAAACTCCTAGAAGGTATAAAGGAACTTGATGGGAGACCCATTATGCCCTTCGATCCCTCTGATTGGAGAAAGCGACAGCCCCTTCGAGCCCATGAGGTTCTCCTCATGCCATTTAACGCTGTAATGAGGCGCTTAGCTACTTGGGGGCCCTTTATTACCCAAGTGGCTTTGTATATCGAAAATCCTGTCAAAGTTAAGGAACTAGCAGAATCTATAACTCTCTACTATGACTTCGATGTCTATGCCTCTACTGGAGAAAGAGTTTACTTGTTTGCTCATGGAGTCTCAAGGGAAGTAAGTGGACTAACTTTTATAATACTCCCCTCTATCATAGGAGTCCTTAGCCTTTTCAACATCATGTTAGGCAATGTAATAGAGAGGAGGAGGGAAATATCCACCTTCGCCTCTGTTGGTCTATCTCCCTTGCATGTCGGAAGTATATTCCTTACGGAGGCAGGAATATACGCTGTTTTAGGAGGGACCTTAGGATACCTCTTTGGCATCATAATCGCCTCGGGAGCGTATAGATTCTATGGAATAGCCGTGAATTATTCTTCAATCATGGTGGTAGCCGTCGTACTTCTCTCCATGGGGTTAACGACCTCCTCATCCATCTATCCAATCTATAAATGCGCAAGGCTAGTAACACCTTCTCTTGAAAGAAAGTGGAAGGTTCCGACTAAGCCAAAAGGAGATACTTGGGAAATTCCCTTGCCCTTTGTTTCCAGCGAGGCTGAGGCAAGGGGGATAATAGCATTTATGAAGGAATTTTATGAGGGACATATGATCAGAGATGAGTCGCCAGTCTTTTTCGCCCAGAATCTCTCCATAGAGGAGAGAGCTACGAATAACATTACCGTTAAGTCTCTTATAGCGACCGTGGCTATAGAACCTTATCCGCGGGGGATATCCCAGATTGCTATCTTTAATGCATCTATAACTGAGGGTAGGGCGAGTTACACCTTATTCCTTAAAAGGCTCACAGGAGAACAATCGAGTTGGCAACACCTCAATAAATCCTTCATAAGTGAAGTCCGGAGGCAACTTCTCATATGGCGAAGCCTCAGGGATCATGAGAAGAAACGGTATATGGAGGCTAAATTGTAAAAATGACTTCCTTACTTGGCATGGATCGAGTAAAATGAGGGTGCTGTAACCTTAAGCCTTAGGGGAGCCCTATCTCCCTCGATGCTTTATGAAAACCTTCGAGAGGGATAGGAATCCTAGGCAGATTGTGAAGTAGCCTATGCCCTATCCTATCCTATACTTATACCTTTCATGTCCATCCTTAAGGAAGGATTCAAGGACCATAGAATAAGCCTATGGCTTCCTAGAAGCCATGAATCCATATGGCGTTGGATCCATTCCATCGCTTCGGAGGCCTTTCATTTCAGAAGCCTTCTATAAGGGAAGGGCTAAGAAGGCTTTCATGGACGAGATGAGCGAACCGTAAACTTGAAAGGCATTCGATGGAAGCCTGGATATGGAATGGATGGCCTTAGAACCCATAGGCGAATCCTAGCCCCTTAGAACTGAGCTGGACAGGGAGAGGTATAACCTTATGTTACGTTACACCATATATATTTCTAAGGAAGCTTAAGGAAATTATGGCATAAAGGCTTAGGCTTAAGGTTACAACATCAAAATGAGAGGCGTATAGGTAGGATTTAAACTGGGCCAGGTTCGTCAACATTATTCGGAAGAATTTCATAGATGAGCTTCTCACCTATGATCGAGAGGTCTTCCATGATTGTGTTAAGCCTTCGGAAAGTCTGTTCAAGCACTTGAGCCTCGATCTCGATTCTATGCAACTTCTCTGGACGTGACCTCAAAGCCTTAGAATATCGCACAGGCTGAATCCAAGGCAATGTATAGAGGTATGCACCATCTATACAAAAGCATGTTGCCTTTAGTTCAGGGGTTATCACAAGACGTCGAATAAGGTTAGCCAATCTGAAATATCTCCTCAGCGCCTCCATTTTCTCGTCAGGAAGTCTTTTAGGAAGTCTCGAAACTTCTTGAAGAAGTCTACCGTCTAGGTTTCCTTCCCAAGGTCCCTGATCAATTGCCTTCAGATAAGCACATAAGCTCAGGGTTAAAACCCTATTCAATTTATCGGCTTCGATCTCCATCTTTTCGAGCTCTTTTAAAGCTCCAGCTAAGTTTATGCCAAGCTTAGATGCTTTCTTTACAAGGTCACGAAGGCCTTCCTTTCCTTCCATAAGCATTCTAGCATAGCATTTGTAGTCTAGAGGAAGAACATCAGACTCAGATAAAGTGAGAAGCATTACTCCAAGCCCTTCAATCGGTTCCTTAAACCGATCTGGTCTAAGAAGTTCCTCAGGTTCAGGCTCATCGGCGGGTCCATGATAAGGGTTAGACTTAACGAGGTAAGGAGTTAACCTTTTACCGACCCAATCCTTCCCGCCTCTAGTTACAGCTGGGCTCGTTACTGGAATGCAGCCATCGATGAAGAACACGATCATATCAAATCCTGCACCTCGTACAAGACTATAACCTCCAGCCTTAAGCCCTGGAACGACAGAAGTGGCTACATATTTGCTGAGCGATCCGAGTTCTGGAGAACCCCATCCACCCGTGATAAGGTCTTTACCGAAAACTCCTCCATCGACATCGATATAGGCTACGATCTTATTCTTGATAGATTCATGTTCATCCAAATAGGCATAAGAGCCGACGCATCCCTCTTCTTCTCCTGTCCAGAAGCAGAATTTTAAAGTTCTGCGAGGTCTAATACCCTCTTTCAGAAGTTCTCCGAAGGCATGCGCAACCCCAAGGATAACTCCACATCCACTCGAATTGTCGAGAACACCTCTACCGAAGGAATCATAATGTGCCCCAACCATTACTACTTCATCTGGAAACTCGGAACCAGGGATTGTGGCGACCACATTAAATGCTTGTTTCCTTTCAACATTCTTCAAGACCTTTATTAAGACCTTCACGTTCTCTCTTCGGCATAGGCTTCGGAGATAGGCACCATCCTTCCTTTGAACTATCACAGCTGGTATCATGGGTAAACTCTCTTCAGGGAACTTATAGAACATATAATCTCCTTGATGTTCGAGCCATGCATAGGTAGAACCTTTTGGAAGCATTCGTATGGGCCTATGCCAGCCACCTGCTGGGCCTTCAAAATAGCTATAGTTGAGCCTTGTAGCCACTACTGCTCCAACAGCACCATGAATCCTAGCCAGAATAAGCCTGGATCTAGCCCAAAAACCGTCCATAAGAATGATCTTTCCCTTTGCATCTATACCCCTCCTCTCTAATTTCTTATAGTCCTCTTCCCAACCTCTTCCAACATATAGGAGACTTCCAGAAACCCCCTCTGGTTTTGTGGCATTTCCATATATCATTGGTGTGCATGGAATGTCAACTTTCTTTGGTGATATGATGGTAAGCGAGCATTCTAATACATCGTGGCGTTCACATTCGAAGCTTTGTACTTCGGTATGAAGCCCACATTCCTTCAACCGTTTTGCAATGTATTTGGCTTTCTTTATGTTTTCAGGCATTCCCATAAGCTGGTTTACACCCTTGGGCCCTACCTTACACATCTCCACGGTCCAATCGTAAGCTTTTTTAAAGTCTACAATATGACAAAATTTTCTCTCCAGTTCCTTCTGTTTTTCTGAGACTGGAAAAGCAAAGCCCATTGAGGTATTCATCTCAATCGTATCCCCCTATTTCAAAATACATTTTATTTTTTATGTTTAACATAAAAAATAAAAGGAGACACAATTACCCTATTTTCACATGAGGAATAAATCTTTGTCGGTAGGAATGAAAACTTTCCATATTTAATGCTAATGGAATTACAAGCCATATTAGTAGGGAAGGGACCAGGCAGCATTTCTGATTAGGGCAATGATAGAGCCGATGGCTGCTGCTATGCCTTCGCCAAGCGCCAATCCAGCAATCGCGATAATTTTGTAATCAGTCCATCCTTTTCCTATTTTTCTGGTCAGAAAGATATTGATGATGCCCCCAACTAAGAGGGATAGGGGTTGGGGTATAGGTTGACTAAATCCAGCGGCGAAACCTATGATTGAGAATGGGAACTTGAGGAAGTGACAAGTAATGGTCGCGGCACTCGATATCACGAATGCGAAAATGATATTCTCAGGAACCCACGATATCTGCGATCTTGAAACCCAGATGACGCTATTCAGGACTTGTATAGGCCAGAAGATGACTGTGGCAGGATAAGATGAAGAGGGGATGGGCGAAATCCTCCAAAAGGCCTCGACGTAGAGAAAACCTAAAAACAAAGCTATGGCCATCGCTATTATGTATGCAAGTATCCAACTCCTGTGGCTCGTCTCAGTCATATCGCATACCGCCAAGTTTGCGCAAATTCCTGCTCCACCCCCTCCTAAAGGTGGACTTGTATACCAAATGTCTATGCCTTGATATCCGCTTACAAGGTAAGCCCCTTCACGCACATACGGGATGCTAATCGCGTATCCTGTTTCGCCAATCCCTCTTCCCGCTATGATAGAGCTTATAAGAGGCATTCCAATCCCGAGAAGGATTAAAATCCATGCAGGAAAGCCTGGCACGAGAATGATTGGTATCGCCGTGAGAGGTATTACTCCTCCAAGCCATAGGACGATAGGGACGAGCGAAAACCTAGCTCCCTTTCCACCCCTCATCAAAGCCTTCAAAGACCCTATAAGAATATCCCAAACTCGTCTCCAGTTAAGTGCTAGGGGTATCAATCCTGCTGCTAAGCTTACTCCTATGTTAGGGCTTGCCCAGATTCGGAGCATCGACATGTTCCAAATATCTCTAATCCGCATACCCGAGGCATAACCAAAAAGGCCTCCCAACCTTCCAGGTGTTGGTGGGAAAAGGTATACAAGTATAGGATTTCCGATAACATAAGGACCTAATGAACCTATGAAGATCGATACAACCACATTGAAAGGTATTATGAAGCCTGTCGCAAACACAAAAAGGTCTGTTGCAAAGCCAAGGGTAGCTCCAGGCAGGATGGCATCTATGGGGATCTCGGCCCAAGGTATCGGAATGGGTGCAATAGCAAAGTTTGTCGCAAACGGAAATGCGAAGGCCAAGGTGCCGTAAGCCAGACCTACGACAGCAGCGATGACCATAACACTCATCTTCCGTGATTCCCTTGTTGCCACGGTGACAACCATTTCCCCAGAAACCCTCTGCAGAGGGAACTGTAACCTCTCGATTTTTACATAGAGATTGTAGGTCAAAAGCCCCAGACCTATATCACATAAGAAGCCAAATGCGACACTGAAGTATGAGAGGAGTATCGGGACTCGAAAGTCGGGATGGAACAAAGTCCTTTCTATAACAGCGGTAGAGGTTGGCGGAGGAGCCCACCAATCAGGAATAACTTCCCGTAAAGGAATGTTGGTTCCAGGTGCTGTAAAAGTTAAGGTATACGAACTTACATTCCTGTAGTAAAGATTAAAGATGAAGCCCGTAGCCGATACAGTTGCACCAGAGACTGCAGCACAAGACCATATAATGAAGAGTTCTTGTTTACTAAGCGGGGTACCGAAGAACCTTGTGATTTCGCTGAAAAGTAGCACAGTCGTATAAGATATAGTCCACCACATGATGTCTGCATTTCCTAAAGCCAATGTCATCCAGATGCTCGCAGGGAGAAAGACGACACCTGTGTAGATGAGGGCTAGAAAAGATCTGAAGGTCAATCCATTTATGTAGCTAATATCGGGAGATCCGGGCTCTCTGATCGTTGTAATAGTCTCCGTCTTTTCTGTTTCGGTAGTCATTCTGATCCACTGATCTCAATAAGAGTTGTCATTCAAAGCTTTAAACGTTTAACTCATTCATGTAAAGGCATATAGATGACTAGAAGCATCTCATAAATAGCACGAGACCGAACTCCATTAAGTTGAAGGGGTTGATGGGTCTATCTTGGACCTTACGAATGGGCAGTGGGCGGTCCTAGAGCCCTTGGTTCCAAAGCCCCCTGTCGGCCAGACGGGCCGGTCGGACAGGCCGTGGAGAAACCTGGGAGATCCTTAACGGGATCCTCTGGATTCTCTGGACTGGCGCTCTCTGCACGACCTGCCTGACAGGTAACTGCCTGGACAAAGCCCTCAAAGGGGAAGGGATAGGAGTAGGAATGATCGCCCTCCCAAGGATAGCCGCAGAAAGCCGCCTATGCAGGACGGCAACCTCCCGAGCGCTACAGAAGGCGCTGAAAGTGGAGGGGCTCATAGGATGGCTGCAGAACTTCAGGCACCTCTTAGCCCATCATGGGCACTGGCCGAGAACTTCCTAGGCTTCGTTCACCCTGGGCTGATCCTTATATTGCTCAGATGGTATTTGTGAGATGCCTTCTAATTAGGTCATTTTCATCTATAGTCTCTGAATAGCCCATCTAAGGCTTTCTATACCCTTCCCTGATCATAGCGCACCTGAAATTATGAGTAGTGAGGGATCTTTACAGCCCTCTTCAACTGGGCCGACTCTAAAACGGCATCAACGACTTCGAGAACTCTTAACCCATCAAGTACATTAATGGAGGGTGTTCTGTCCTCTATAACTGATGCTATGAACTCCCTAAGCTCACGTTCAAACATAGGATAAGTGGAATCTTCCATAAACCTGATTGTTGTAGGATTTGCATACTCGATCATTTTTGAGCTATGAACTAAGAGATAATTATCCCTCCATTCGCTTTTCATATGACCTTCTGACCCGATGACTTCTACAGAATCGATTGATTTAGATGCCCGCATGGTCAGGCTAAGACTCGCCAAAACACTATTCTTGAATCGAATGATGAAGGAGACGGTTTCGTCAACTCCAAAGGTTGGATGAACGTTTACCTCAGCAAGCACCTCCTCAGCTCTGCTTCCAATCATCCATAAAACTTGATCTATGAGATGTACGCCCAGATACCTTAGTATGCCTCCACCCTTTGGCTCCTCAAGTAACCATCCGCGAAGCAGACCAGTCCCCTTTACCGCGAGAACTAAATAAACCTCTCCTACGATGCCTTTGTCAAGGAAATTTTTCATCAATGATCTAGAAGCTAAAAATCGTTGGCAGTATCCAACCATGAGTTTTGCTCCACTTCTCTCAACGGCTTCAACTAGCTCCTTTGCTTCAATACTGTTCTTTGCCATTGGTTTTTCGACAAAAGTTGGCTTTCCCGCTTCAAGACAATCTATAGACACATTTTTCAACGCAAAATGAGGAACAGCAATGAGGACGGCATCCACATTCCCCTTTTCCAGTAACTCATAATGGTCTCTATAGTAGTTTTTAACTTTGAACTCCTCAGCGAATCGCTTCGCTATAGTCTCATTCACATCTGCTACAGCTATAAGCTTACATCCATCGATCCTTCCAAGAACCGTAGAGAGAGTCCTTCCTTGGTTGCCACATCCAATAAGCCCCATACTTAACTCTCTGACCAAGAATTATAACTCCCCTTGTCGCTTGGCTGAGAGGTTATGGGGATTTATGTCTATAAGTATTGTGCTTTATGGGATGATACCGTCAAGTTTTGGTAGACTAAATAGACTTTATTCTCTTTATCTCATTATGGATCGTGTTGACGAGGTTCTTATGAAGGTTCTAGCCGATGGTCCTAAGCTTGACGGTATCTATGGGGATGGTGTTGTATCCATGAAAAGCATCTGAATTCTCTACCGGGCTTCGTATGCGTAAGAACACATCCTAACACCTTCATTCACATTCTTTTAAGCTTTATCTCAATAAGCCTCCTATCGGAGCCCTTGTAGGCTTCTTTCCTCGTAAGCATGTACCAGATAATCATGAGCATCTCCCTGGCAACGGCTACGATGGCTTTCTGATGTCCTCTACGGGTTGCTACGCACCTGTAGAGGCTTCCAAGCCTTTCATCGCTTAAGGAAGCCCTTTGGGCTGCCTGGACAAGGATCTAATCGGGCGAAGCCCCTTGGAGCCCTGCTTCGGTATTCTTGCCAATGCGCTTTATCGCCCGACTAGCGGATCTTGGCGAAGGCACTAAGCCAGCCTAATCGAGTAAGCCAGCTTCGAAGAGCTTGTCAAGGAAACCTATGCACGTCGCCAATCTCGGCCAGGATGAGAATAGCCTCGTCTCGTCGAGTAGAAGTCGATCACAGGCATCGTCATTAGGAGCTTTATGGCATCCTCCTCCAAGGCTATGGAGACAATCTCCTTATCTACACATCAACATCATCCCTTAGCGCCTTACAAGCTCCATCGTAAGCTTAATGGCGTTTTCCACATCCTCGAGGCTGAGACGCCCCACATGGTTGTGGATATGCCTCGTAGCAACGCCTATGACGACGCTGGGGCACCCAGCTCCAAGGCATCGTAAAGCTTTATCCATTTGTTCCCAGTAGCCTCTAGAACAGCCTTCGCTTCCCTACCCTTCAGGGTCTCAATAAGCCCTTGGATTCCAAGGCTATCGTTTGGAAGGGATAGCTCGCCCAGGATCCCGTCCCTATCGTCCTTAAGGTATGCTTGGAAGCTGCGCTTTCCTACGTCTACCCCTACGCTTATCATGTCATGGCTTCACTTTAAGTCTTTAACATAACTTCCTCCACGAGGCTTTAGCATAGAAAGTAACTCGGATTCCGAGGATTCGCAAGAAGCCTTCCTTAGAGCCATACGATCCCTAAATGATTGTAGTAGCCCCTCCAGACTTCAATCCGTGTCTTTGTATGCCTTAAGGGCTTATGGCATTTACAAGGAAAGTATGGGATAGACCAAAAGAAAGAAGTCCTGAAGCCTTCGCTTGACTGCCTCGCTTAGCCTTTAGTTTCTATTTACATCGTAATGAAGATTACGCTATTCAACGAACCAAATTAAAAAAGAAAAGAGAGGTGGGTATATCAATTGTTAGAACTCTACAGTAACGCCTGGAGTCTTGAACCACCTTGGTACTACATATGCAGCCATAAACACAAATGACATTAGCGCACCACCCATGGCTATGCCTATGAAAAGAGGTAAATATTTTTCGTAGAGTTTCGTTCCTCCGGTCTTGAGCATAGCGAACTTGGCAAGCCAGACGATTATCGCCATGAACCAAATTCCAGTGTAGTTATACTCAGCTGAAAAACCGATAATGATGCCGATCGGATGGAATGGCCACCACGCAAAACGGGTCCTAAGGAACCACATAACCCCAGGTAGGAGAAATGCAAGGGCTGCCGTAGACCAGTCGGTTGAGCCCCATCCAGGACCGTGGGGCATCCAGTTCGCAAGCCCACTTCCGCTCTTCACCATCGCTGCCGCTTCCTGAGGCCCTAAAGCCGTCCAAGGCCAGTTTGTGTACCCTTGGGTCATAGTGCTCCAGTACGCTATCGAGAAACCGACGAATATTGAAACAGCGAGAGCACTAAGCGAGGCTACGATGACATCTTTCATATTCGTGCCAGTATCTGATGCAACCCTACAAGCGACAAGCGTGGCTATGGAGTTGTTGTCCTGCGCATACGAGGCTGTATAAAAGCCGCTCCAGAGCATCTCATTAAGCATTCCAGGTTTCTGGCTTAAGTTGGCGTAGGCATCGATAAAGCCGTTACTACCCCAGAACAGCTCATTGGCTGGGTAATACCACAGGAAAGTCGTTGTGAAGGCGAAACCTGTTTCAAGAAGCATGCGTACGATCCCAAGGAACAGGATGAGGTTTAGGATGATGTTTACGAGCATAAATTCGGGACTAGCCCCGAAAGCTACAGGTATCAGCCATTGTAGCAAAAGGGAAACTACAAACATGAGTAGCAATGTCCTCGTCGTGAAGCCCTGTAGCCGGATTTCCTCCGCAGCTTTCTCAGCAGAAGGCTTGCCTAAAGCAGCCCTAACTATGTTGATGACATTCCTCCAACCAAAGACTAGCATCCATACACCCAGCGAGAAGAGTCCCCAATATGCAGAAAACTGTCCATAGTAATGTGAAAGTGGAGCGTACCAAAGGAGCGCACCTCGACCCTTACTAGAGACATCCGGCCAACCAAGAATCCATACGCCTATAGGCGGAATGAGAATTCTCATAATGAAGTAAGAGAGAAACATTGTCATTAAGATGTCTTGAGGCACAAGGAATAGGAGGGATATCACGATAAGATTGTATCCTGGATAGAAACCCGCATTCGGTAATGGCGGGTATATCTGGGTATTGACATCCCAGTTGGGGATTGTAGGGATGATTTGAAGGTTCCAAAGCGTGGGCGGAATGGTATAGATGACTCCGATTATTAACCCAATCCAGAAGAACTTGTTGAGGATCCTAGGCCTCCCTACCTCCGATACGGGTCGGTCGATCATTGCTAAGGGTATGTGAGCCATTGGAAAGGAAAGCTTTTCAACATCTATCCATTGGCTCTTCCAAAGCAGGGCAGCGAAATTCAAGGTGAAGACTGCGAAGATCATCGCGAGAGAGGATATGACAACAGTTGCTGGTGAGTAAAGCAACGGGTTAAGGAAGGGCTTCAGTTGCGGTCCACCACCTCGCGTCATAGCGGCCCAGATCCAGAACTGCGGGCCCCCCATTGCCAAGTAAGTGGCCGTAAAGGCTGGTGCAAAGGACATCGTAAGTACAATAAGGGCTTCATGGGGGCTAAGTCTATACCTTCGCGGAAGAACTGCTGTAATTGCTGCGACGAAAAAAAATGGTATAAACGCTTGTAAATTATAAGTCCATTGACCGAAACCACCTTTAGGTGCCCAGAAACCGAAGTCTGATCCAGCAAAGCTGTGTCCCCAAACGCCGTATGTGGTATTCATAGTCTCAAGAGTCCAGTAAACCGTAAAAATGACCGCCAAAGCCATTCCAATCGCTGTGGCTCGAGGCGTCAGTCCTCTTGTTATAGCTTCTCCCATTTTTCATCAAATAAAGTTAAACTTATGTAACTTAAAAGTTTTGCGGTTTACATAAACTGTACTGTAACCTTAAGCTGTAGAATGAATTTATTCATAAACCTCTTTAACATTAGTAGTATGCAATCGGCGAGAAGAAGAGATAGCTAAAACACAAGAATAGTCCACAAAGCACAAGTTTTTACATGATGGATAGATATTTTCTAAAGGCATCCATCCTTTTAGAATTCAAGTAAGACCTCTGCATAACCGTGAAACGGCTCAATCCTAACTGTCTCGGTATTAGCATCGTAAACACCGCCTTTTACTTTGTTCGCCTTTCTGCCTTGTGGATGAGGCAGACGAAGTTCTAAGCATTTCGGCTTCCTGTCCGAGAGGCATTTCACTTTCGATTCAATCCTGCATTGTTCCAATTTTGATTCTACCTTCAACGATACTTCTCCAAAATAGCTGGCAACTCTGTTTAGTTCTATAGATGTGCCGTTTTCCATCCAAGATCTGGGGATCCCTGGGAGCAGCTTAAGAGTTTGACCTTGCTCCATCCAGAGCATCCATCGCGTTTGCATAAGGAACCAGCCTTCTTCATGTGTTTTGTGGGAGCTTCCAACACCCGGATAATGTTCCCAGAAAGTGTAGGTCTCTCGGTCAGCTAGGCTTGCGAAACCATTATAATAAGCCTTAAGAAACGGCTTAATCTCCCCTCGCCGAAGATGAACCTGTGGGTGACAGCTATAATAAGGTTGGCTAAAAGCCACATTACGCATATACATCAACTCTGTATAGTAGCTCACAAGGAAATCGGCGATTCGTTCACTCGGATCTAAGACTTCGTGAAAAATAAGGTGGAGTGGTCCAAGCAAAGAGTCTCTAGCTAAGAAAGTAAGGTGGGTAAACCATCTGCCTTTTTCCGCGTAAAGCGAGACGGGGCCGCGTGCTTCGGCCCAAGGTGGAGCAGTTGGGCACCATGTTCCGTCACTAAGCGGAACAACCGGTGAGTTTGCCACAGCCTCAAACAAAGCCTCACGAATATCCTTTTTCCAATCTTCAGCCTCTCTGGCAAGCCTCTCTGATTGAGCAGGATCCACTTTAGAGAGCATCTCCGAAGCACGGCTTAAACCAAGATATGCGTATCCGTTCAGCATAAACTGGTGGTAGGGGTCTTGCGGATCGGCGACTTTTCCTTCGATCATGCCGTAGCCTTTACCGCGTAACTCCTCCCTCTTGTTACGGTTACGCCATTCTAAAAGACGCTCACAAGCCTTAAGCAGTTTCGGCTTGATCTGTTGAACCCAGTTGTCGTCATGTGTGTAGCGGTAATGCTCACCCATAACCCATAATGCTGCTCCCGTTTCCAGCATGTATCCATCGAAGTTCTGGATAAATCCGTCTTCATGTTGCTTATCAAGAAAATACGTCAAAGAACGCCTAGCCAGACTATGCCAACCCATGGAGTCCATGAACTGAATGATTGGTGAACTCTCTGAGCCGATCGGACAGTATACCCCAATGGTAGCCGCAACGGTGCCGAATGGTTCAAGACCATACGCAACGAGATCTAAATGAAGCAAGCCCGCCTGCATCATCTCTTCAATCCGTTTTTCAGGTAGTTTCACCTTAGCAGCGGACTCCAGCTTCTCTTTCCAAAATTCGCGGCATTCGGCGTGAAGCATTGTAAAGTCTCGCTTTCTCAGTCGCTTAGCCCTTTCTCTGGAGATGGGACGATGGGGAAGAAAGAACTCGAATGAGGCTGTTTCCCCAGGTTTAAGCAGAACAGCTAACTCCTCCTGAGGCATTGGTTTCCCGTTTAATTTTGAGATGCAAAAGACCTGTCCACTTTCAAAAACTCCGAATCCGTCCTTTCCATCATACGACCATCTCAAAGCCTTTTTTGAACTAGGAAAAACGTTTTTAAACCATGCATAGCGAGGTACATAAGCAGAATTCACCGCTTCGGTTCTAAAGCAGAGCACGGTCTCTTCTTCGCAGCTCATCTCTTCAGGCAGAAGCGATTGGAATTCTCGTTCTTGCTCTTTCGTGAAAATATGGCCGTATCCATAGCCGTCAGCAACCAAGAAGTGCGTGCCCCGCAGCGACTTAGTTGTAAGCTTGGTTGATTCAAGCGTAACAAATACAGTGGAGTTATAGATTACATCATCATCGACGAGTACTCCGTGTAGAATCGGTAGCACACCTTCTTCCAGATGCCGAGACATCCTTTCGGCACAGCCTATTCCGCGGCCGATAAAAAAGTTGTATCGGACGGGGTTGTTGTCAGCCTCTGGAAGTGGAACTGGGTAGCCATGGAATCGTGGCTGAATCCAATCCCAAACTTCCTGTCCAATCCGAAAACTAAACTCGAAGATTCGAATGTCTCTACTAAGTCCCAGCCAAGTTGGGCAGTGGAGTTCTCGAGTATTCGCCGCAGCCGATGCGTAACTTTCTTCCGGCTCGCTTTCTATACGCTGAAGTTTCGTTTGTAGTCCGCGGCTACGAATCTCTTCAGCGATCTGCTCATAGGAACGTTCATCATCTGCCTCAGTCACAACTATCCCGTATTCTGGGATGATGATGGGATATTCCTTACTGACATCTCTGAGAAAGAAACTAAACGGATTGATAGCTGTGTGAACAGTAATTAATGTTGTCTCTGATCCCAAACTGCAACCAGACTCATCAACAGTAATCTCCAGCCTGCAAGATCCATGGAATGCGAAAGAGAATTCGTCATCTACGACTTCACCTTTACCCTTCTTAATGAGCACCTCCTTCAGTCTACCATTAACTACTTTTATTCGGCCTGTTGGTTTGCCATTCTTCCATTCTATAGCTATGCTCCTGCCCATAATAGGCACTTCTCCCATTCTCTAGTCTAGGATCTCTCCAGTTGATCTCGGATTCGAAACGCATTCAATCTAAGCCACCAGTCTTCGTAGAAGACTTTAAAATGTTTCCCTGCTTTGTGGATTAATATAAATTAAATTGTACGACCCATGATCTTCCTTATCTACTGACTGAAGGGTTGTTCTTATATGACATGTCCTCGGCGAAGAATTTGAAAAACTACGAATACTCCAAAGAGATCTTGCTTACGATACCTTCTAACCCAAACTTGTTCACAGGCTTCGCTTGAAGCGTATTAATACCCTTGCGAAGGGTCCAAAGGAAACTAGAAGGCATTTCCACCCATTCTTCTTCATTGATCTTCACAAAGAACTTGTCAAAGTTCGGGGTGACTGTATCAATTTGTACCTTAAGCTTTCCCGGCTCCGCGTACTGAAGATGTAATTCAGCTTGGTTTAAAGTCCATTCGAAGTCCGCATCCCTTGAAGAATATTTTGTGAACCAAGGAAAGGGTTTACTCGGGACTCCTGGCGCCCTTTCCCACCTTGAGACCTTTTCACTCTCGTACATAAGCCATCCATCATAGTTCCAAGGCAAAAGTCCCTCGCCATCTGCCTCGCAGGGTTCAAGGGAGCTTAAATGATCATTCCTCATATCCATAATGCCATATCCATTCCACATCATATCAAGCCTTTCCTGTGCGGTCCAGGCCGGGCGATCGGAAACAAGCTTGATTCCTTCATAGTTCTTGTCCAAGGCTGCTTTATAGGCTTCAAGGCCACTCATAGGAATACCGTTCCTTTCGAAATAGTAGGTGCATTTTCGCCTGTCATCAGGATCCCCTGACATGTCTATAAGGACCCATTTCTTGTACTCGTTGGACCAGGCTTCGGCCGTCGCATGGACGGCAAGCATTCTACGTGCTTGTAACCCTACAGCTAAGCAACACTGGACGAAGGCCGCGCTATAATGGGTGCACATGCCTAAGGCTAGCTTCTTCCTGTCCAATTCCAGTATAAGAAGCCCGTCAGGAGGTGGATTATAGTCTATATACCCGAATCTTCCACCCCAGTTGATAGCTGACTTCCAACCATCTTCCCATTGACTCCTTACCCACTCTGCAAGTCTCAGGAACTTCTCAAACTCTGTCTTAGCCCCTTTCACCACCCAGTCTAGTTGGTATCGTTCTCTAAGAATTTTCAGCCTTGGCTCATCATAAGGCTGGTAAGCGAAGGAATAGGAGCTTCGAACAATCTTCTCGTTTCTGAACTCTCGTATCTTTATTCTTTCCTCATCTAAGCTTTCTTCTAAGGAAAGCTCAGCCGAAAGCGTGAGGCTGTAGAGCTCGGGTGTAGCCCTCGGATCGCATGTGGTCAGGGCAACCCTCCACTGCAGATAATGGTGGGAGGGATCTCTGAAATGGGGGCCCTTCACCAAGGCTTCTGGAGACATCCAATGCGTCCATGTTTTTGGCGAGTAGGAGGGCGTAGAACCGATCCTCGACTCGACCTCTATCGCTGTCCCTTCAGGTTCAATGCCCTCGTAGTTTATCCACAGACTTTCTAGACAAACCTTGGGGGCTATGGGACCTGACGTTGTTGAGGAGGCTACATCGATAAAGGGAGAGGTAACGTATCCCTTAGGTGGATACGCTTCGATCTTAAGCCTTATCAAGTATTCTCCATCGCAGGAGTTGTTGATTCCCATGTTATCGTAATTCCAAGTCTTGCCGCCATCGGCGCTCTTTGCGCTTCTATTTGGCTGTCTCGAATTTTCGATCCAGAACGTGTAGCCAAGGCTTCCCTCGGAGTGGAAGACGAACTCGTTCAGACCTTTCCTTAAATATTCGACTGGAAAAGGAATCTCCGTCCACTGCGTATCATAATTGAACCATTCTCTCCTAAACCTGTAGGACGCGGCTTCTCGTCCGTTAACCTCTAAAATGAGTGGCTCCTCTTCCCTAGCACTTATGAAGGGAATAACCTCTGCAGAGAAGACATTCGGGTTGTCTATTAAGAACTCTTTCTTAATCCAAACATCTCCTTGGACTTGCTCCTTGGTTTTTCTACCGATTCTACCAATTTCATCGGCAAGAAGGATTCGTCTCCTCAATTTCAAGGCTCCAGAATTCGTTAGATCAATTTTATAGTCCCTGAAGACTTCATCAAAGTCGTCGTATCCTTTCCAGGTTCTTGAGACCATAATCCTTTTCAATCGCATCTACCCCCTCGCATCATAATTTCTGGATTCTCGAGATTGGACAGGGTTACTACCAAGGAGTCTCGTACCGGAACTCGGCTGGCTCTATCTTGCAGGGATAGGTTGGGCCTGGCTCTGATAGGGCTATCATATACCTTTTCTCCCCAGGAACATATACGCCGCTAAAGAGAGTTACTAAGCGGTAGAAAGAAGGCATTCTGTCCAAGTGCTTGCAGATGGGCGATGGAAGCGTATGGTCCCTAAGGATCTTCCACATGGAATCTACTGTAAGCTCGAGTTTCTCGTCTTCCGTCAGCCTTCTGAGGTTAAGCCACCTTTGGTAATGAAATTTGTATTGCTCTGACGAATTGTCTAGGAGGTGCCGCGTTTCTGGATGGACAGCTACCCCATCAGTTGTGAAGATCGTATCGCCCTTTGGTCTGAGAATGCCTATATGCCTCCAAGACTTCTCTACTACGGCTGCATCTCCCTTGGCGTCAACAAGGGCTATGTTAGAACAACGACGTGTGAACATGTTGTATCGCTTAAACATCTCCAACGCCTCTCCCACGGTCGCACAGTACCGCATCACAAGATCCCCTACATCTACGGGAAAAAGTTCGTCGGGTTCTCCCTCCCCCGGATAATCGATACTGCTTCCCCACATGATGAGCCCCTTCTCATTCCCGATGGGGCCGGTACTGTAACCTAGGGATGGGGGTCTTAGGACGATCGTCGGGAAACAACCTTCGTAGCTCATCTTCGGTATCCAGTCAATCGAATCGTCTGTATTCCGCCCTATGATAGGGCCAATGTCTGTCTTCCTAAAGATGACGGTCGTACAGCCTGGAGCTACACAATCCAACCACTTTGCATGACCTTTCAGGAGCTGATAGACATCATACCAGAAACGGTAGAAAACTATGTCTTGAAAGGATAGATCCGCGCCCTCGGCCATACCCTTCATCTCATCCTGGATATACTCCTTCATACCCTTTAGCTCAGGGTATTTGTTTAGGTCGGGGACAGCATTGATCCTCTTCTCATAGGCTTGCTCAGCATGCCTATAAAGATCCTCTTGGGTCCATTTATCCAATGTCCGAATTGCCTCTAGTGGTAGCTTCCACATCTCTCTGGCAAACCTCCTCCAGTTTTCGATTTTTCCATAGAGGTCAAGGAAGCTTACAATAGACTCACGGCTAGATTTTCCATAGGTGAGGCCATTCTCATACCCTGACTCAGAAAGCCTTATGATCTTGATCTTCTTAGTAAGTGTGAACTCAAGTCTCACGTATTCGTTTTCTTGCATAATTTTTTTCACCTTTCTTCAAGGTATTTTTCTTGGTGGGATTTTAAAGCCTTTCTATGACTTTTTAACCACAGTTTATCGATTATATAGAAGAATTTCATTCACTTCATAGATATTAACATCGCATAATCAGAGGGTAAGAACTTTTAGATCCATACGGATCATCATGGTCTCACCATACCTATTTAGGAGCTCCCTTTATAGTTAGCCTTCTTAAGGCTTAAAACTCTCAACAATATACAGAAGGGACAAATAGAGGCAGACCGATATGAATATACGTGCTTTTGTTGTGAAAGCCTCTGACGATGGATTTTTCAGAGTTGAGGAAGCCATTCGATCAATCGGAGGAAAAGATGCACGAGTGAAGGTGAGCCTGTTCAAAGGTATCAACTTTCCCCTAACCTATCCAATCCCTTCCCGAATCGATGAAACTGTTCAGGGATATGTAGGTTTAGGAGAATACGATATCGTCTCCCTGCTGGACGTAGATCCGGGCGTCCTCAGTCCTAAGGAATCTTTAAACTTGGTCGCCTATGTTGAGAACGGCGGCGGCCTTCTAATCACAGGCGGCCGCCACGCCTTAGGTAACGCAATAGGCTCTTATGAGGCTTTGAAAACCATCCTTCCAGTTTTTTTGGAAAAGAAGGAAGATGAGGTTAAGGTTGATACCCTCCCTGAAGTCTCCAAGGAGCACCCCATCGTTTATGGAATTCCCCTAGACAGAATTGGGAGGGTGACGGTCGTTCAACCAGTGATGCCTAAGCCTGACGCCGTAGTCATCCTTAAGGCATCAGGTTACCCCCTCCTCACAGTCTGGGAGCATGGCAAAGGAAGGGTAGCTGTCCTGTCGACTTACCCCCTCTTCCCCCGCAAGGGAAGGATGCTCATGGAAAAGGAGCTTTTCTTCGCAACCGACTTCTACGATGACTTATTGAGGCAGCTTCTCATGTGGCTATCGCGGCGAGACGATAATCTCCTAATTAAGGAATTCTCATGCTCTCCAAGTAGAATCTTCCTAGGGAATCGGATAGTTGCCAATGCTGTCCTTTCCAGCGAAAAGTCTTCAAAACTTCGGGTGAGGTTCTCCGTTGGGAAGGAAGGCGAACTCTTGGCAGAGGAAGAACGAAGCATTATGATCGAAGGTCCAATGAAGCTATCCTTTTCCTATGCCACAGAAGCTCTGCCAAACCTTTCTGGCTTTTTGGAGGCGAAGCTCGAGGTTCTGGAAGATGATGGGAAGACTTTAAACCATAGGGACTGGACTGTCGAAGCAAGGAACAGGACGAGGCTTAGTCTCGAGATCGTTTCAAGGAAAGCTGTTGTGGCGCCGGGTTCATCGCTACAATTAAGCCTTCAAGCAGTTTCGGATGAGGAGGCCCCACCCGCGGAGCTTGAGGCGAAAGTGAAGATCATCGATTTCAGAGGTAAGATCGTGTATGAATTCCCTTCCACAAAGATCTCTCTGAGAGATGGTACCTATGGAAGGGCGTCCATTAGCTACGATGTGCCGAACCTAGCCAAGGGAAGGTATGAGCTTATCTACGAGCTTATTTCCCACGAGAGATTGGTAGATACTGGTCGGAAGCCTTTTCTGATAGTCGATCCTTTGGATTATGAGGACTTCTATCCTATCATCGGAGAAGCCTGGGCCTTCTTCGATGAGGGAATGATAAAAGAATGGATTGAGGATACCATGGCCCATGGCTTCAACACGGTTGCCTTCGGAGGCGATGGGATAGGGGATTATCATTGGGAGAAGGAGTATGATTGGGATAGGCTCCAGAACTTCGCAGAAGCCTACTCCCAAGAAAAAGGTTTGGCAGTAGCCATCAACTACAGCCTCCTCATCGACTGCCGTAGAGATAGGCCGCCCACGGTCTGCGTGAACAACCCTGACTTTGAAAAGGCGGAGAAGGATTTACTTCTCCGGCAATTGAATGTAGCAGCGAAAATCCCGAGACTTTACGCCGTTGAGACAGTGGATGAACCCCTTGTTTCGCCAGATTCCGTATGCTACTGCCAATTTTGCAAGGAGGGATTCCAGAGGAAGTATGGATTAGAAATGCCAATTATGAGTAGGATAAGGGATTACGATGTCGAAACCCGTCTGAAGCTGTACGAATGGCTCAGCGACTACTGGGCGAAGGGCTTCAGGACGATGTACGAGCTGAAGCGTCAAGCAGGCTTTAGGTTCAATCTTGCCCATACTTTCTGCCAACTCTCCTTCGGAACCTTTTGCCCAGAATACTACTATAGAGACAGCTTCGCTTGGGCACCCTACTGCGATATCCTCGACTTCGACGTATATCCATACATGTATCCTATGTGGAGGGGCTCTGAAAGGCTTAGGTTCCATGCGCTTCATTACCATCTGAGTGCCCACAAGGCCCTCACAAGGTTCTACGGCAAACCTCTTGGATTCTTCGTAGAGACTACGGAGCGCAACTATCCTATGTATATTCCGCCTGTAAAGGCAAGCAGCGAAATTGCCTACACGGCCATTGCCCACGGTGTCAACTACCTGAAGACTTTCATAAACGTCCCGTTCACGGGTCCTCCTTCCAACAATGGTCCGAGTGAGGCAAGGTGGGATCAGTTTGGTGAGGAATTGAGGAAGATCAATGCCGTCAGCCCCCTCTTTACGAAGTGCAAGAAGACTAGGCCACGCTTCGCCATGCTTTTCGCCTTCTCAGACTGGCTACTCAACCATTATCATGCGCCCGGAATGGAGCGCGGCTGGCCAAAGCATATGGAGGACAGGCCCCTGAACAGGGTTTTTCCTTTCGAGTACACGCCTTGGAATATCTATGAAGCATGTTTCAGGGCCTTCGGAGAGCTGGAGGTCCTTCATGAAAAGCTCGTCGATGCGGGCGAGCTAAGGAATTATAAAGCTCTAGTCCTCTCCCGCATGAAATTTATACCTGACTCGGTGGCCGAAGCCATTAAGAGCTTCGTCTCTGAAGGTGGCATCCTCATCTTTGATGGAATACCATCCTTCAACCAGAGGGGAGAGGAGAGGGCATCCCTTGCTGAACTCGTAGGAGGGGAAGTCGTCGAGTTGAAGGAGGGCTTAGAGGCTAGGAAGGGGATTTATGGGAAGGGAAGGACCCTTTTCTTCAACTTCGATTTTGACGATGTCTACAGCTCTGCCGTCGAGAGAGGAGACGAGGACCTTATGCGATACCTTGAGAGGATTATCAGGGACTTCCTGTTCAGGGAAGGGCTGAGGCCGAATGTTCACTCCACGAACCCTGAGGTCGAGGCTGGCCTCTGGGAAGGTCGAAATACTCTAATCCTCGTTCTTGTCAACCACAGTAGCAAAAGGGAGGAGTCAAGCCTTACTATCTATAAGCCTGCATTCTTGCCAAACTACGCGTATGATGTTGCCAACCTTGAGGAGATATCCTTTAGGGTAGAGGATGGTGACATTAAGCTAAACGTAAGGCTAGAGGAAAGGGAGGGAAGGATCGTTGCCTTCTATCCAGAAAGGGTTTTTGGAAACAGAATAGAGGTGGAAACGATGCAGGTAAAAAGGGGTGAAGATTTATGCTATAGGATCATTGTTGAAGGCCAGAACTGCAATCCCGCGAAAGGACACCATGTTATAGAGGTGACCGTATCGGATCCGGAGGGAAGGTTCCTAGCACGCTATGGAGGGTTGCATTCCACAACGGACGGAGTATATGAGAAGCGAATACCATTGGCTATAAATGAGCTTGAAGGCATCTGGACCATAACGGCCTACGAGAGGTATACGAGGCGAAGGAGTAGAGCTCAATTTCGCGTCGTCTAGTCCCTGCCTAAATATATCTTCCTTATGGAACGTGAAGTAAAAATGGTAATTGACATAATGAAAGCTTCCATATCCATTGAGGAAAAAGCAGTAGCCGAATTCATCCTTTTTTCTTACATCTCATTCCCATCTGATAGGATAGACCCTACGGTACATCCCTGAGGGCTTCAAGCAACTCCCTTAATACTTCAACTGGCGGTGGATGCAGACTCCCCGGTCTAAGCCAACCGTTGCCTATGATTCCCTTTCCTTTCAGGCTTTCAACAAGCTTCCATCGAGCTTCGACAGCATCGAGGGCCTCTTTTAGGTAGTCCTTCAGCCTTTCCGAATGGGATATGAGCATCTCCTTCCTACGAATGATGCCCTTGGCTATCTCCAGCCAATGCTCAGGATAACTGGGACCAGGTTGAAAATACACGAAGGGATCTATATAGAATTCTGGAAGACCAAGGTCCTCGAGTTTCCTCAGGGCCCTTATGGCCTTTATGGTAGCTTCGTTGTAATCGAGTCCAAGCCTTAAGAAATCAAGCCTCTCCTTGACACGATCATCTTCCACCAATCGATAGGCTTCCTCAAGGTCTCGTCTGCAATCCTCTAGAAGGCCTGGCTTGTAGAAGGCGAGAAGTTGATGGTAAAGATGCCGCGGCCCTAGTAGCCTCTCTGAGTCTATGAAGCCCTCCCTCTCCGTGGCTATCCTCCACGCCTCCATCAAGCGGTTGAAGTACTTCTCCACAGCCTTACCAGCCTTTCTGAAGGCTTTCGAATAGAAGTCTTGTAGGATCTCATCTAGGTCGAGGCTTGAGTCCCAGAGTAGCTTAGCTGCCACATAGTAGTTCAGCCCGTTTATCGCCCAGTCGTCCACCCATTGAGTGAAGTACATCCTAACACCCTCCTTATGCAGACGCTTTATAGAGGTATCTATAAGGGGTAGGATGAGGCGGAGCATCTCAGGCCAAGCGGCATTTATATAATATTCATAGATCATGATTCGACTCGCATCGTTATTAGCCGCCCTTATCCATCTTTTCAACCGCTCAAAGTCCAGCTCGCGCCTTGCGACATTCCAATGCCCGATGCAGGTCATCGTGTACCAGACCACAACGTTCTTGTGAAGACGAAGCCTCCTTGGCGGCTCCACATAGTACCAATAAGCCAGCACTATGATGAGTTTGCCAGGATGAGTCTTCTCCAACTCTTCGGCGATCTGATTGGCGAAGATGAACACCCTATTCGTCATGGACAGCCCACTCAACGGATCAGCAACAGGAAGGGGTGGGCGATTTGGCGTGTAAGTCTCTCCCGTATCTAACGCTCGACAGTTAGGGCACTCGCAAAAACCAGGAGCATCCTCGGGACTCCAGTAGACCCCTGCGAGCTCTGGGTTCTCGTCAAGATACTTGCGAATTCGCTCTACGATAATCCTAAGAACTTCAGGATTGCTTGTGCAAAGCTGAGGTTTCGGGGAACTCGTATCCCTCTTTCCTCCCCTTAGGGCGAAGTATTCTGGATGCGTTTCGGCAAACTCCTTATTCCAATCGAATTCCCAATCTCTTCCGAACTTTACGCTTCCACCAAGCTTGTTGGCTTTTGCCCATAGTTGCATGGACGGGTCTGTAGGCCATGATCCATAAGGCGAGGGACCCGTTCCTACATCCCGCACAACGAAACTGGGTTCATGACACTCATCAATCTCAGGAATGAGGATTGAACTAGTCTTAGGAACGATTTCCCAAAGCTCCCCTGGGAAGAACCATCTGATACCAAGATATTTTTCGAGAAAATGGAAGACAGAGAACTGCGTACCATCATCGTCCTTTCCCAGTAAGATAAGGTTCTCACCGACGGTCTTGATTATGAAGCCTTCTTGCGCTATTTTTTCGAGGCTTATCACCAACTTCGATACAAATTCAGTATAACCTATATGTATGAGGTTTCCTTTGAGATCATCTCTATACGTTTGAATAGAAAGTCTCGCTCCCGTGGCCTTTTCGATGTATTTTTGCAATTGATAAGCAGCGAGTCTATCGGTCTCTCTGGGTTGAGAGGAAAGCACGATGGTAGCATTCGCAGAACCATCCTTTACGAGAAACATGAATAACCCATCTATATTCAAGCTTTAAGAGTTTTTAAACTTTTAGAAATAAATACTACGGGCTCTATCAAAGGGTCATAGGCTTTTTCACTTAAAGTATCTTTCAAAGAAATTGTTATCACTAGACTAGTTCTAAAGTTTCTTTATAGTATTCTTTCCTTTTTTCTTATCCTACTTTTCAAAAAAATAGAAAAATGCTAGGAAGATTAAAATAATGTTTATTAAAAGTAAGAGATACTTAAGTGACTAAAAAGAAAGGCTTGGCTTCAAAGTTCACCACACACGCAGAAAGCCTCATGGCAAAGGTCGTAGAGGGCTTCCATTCCATACCCTGTTTTAGCGGAGACTGGAAGGATGAGGGATGATGCCTTCCAAACCTTTCCATGGATTCCCCAAAGGCCCAAAGCCAAGTCCGTCATGGCTCCAAGCCCTTCCTCGATGATGGCTTTTTCCATGGCTTTGGGATTCGAGATGAGGGTCTCAATTTTCTTCAGGGCAACCTCTGAAAGCATATCCACCTTATTCAGGACCGTGATGGTTGGAATGCCAAGTCTTAGCTGGGTTGCCACCATGAGGGTTGAGGCGACAATGAGGTCCGTTGCCCTCCGGGCTAAGGAGGCATCCAGAACATACACAACAATGGGTCTTCCAATGCTTCCAAGGGCTTCAACAATCCTAGGGGCGGCCTCCCTGAAGACGAACATCTCCATCTGACCTGGTGTATCTAAAAGGACATGTTCCGCCTTGAGGCTTGAAAGGGCATTAAGAATTTCTTCAAGATGCTTCTCCATGAGTTCCGCTGCCCTTATCATGGCTCCATTTGGGCCAAGCCTTTCAGATTCCATAATCTCGCCGATGGTGAAGAGTTTACGGATGTCAAAGTCGGGCTTAAAGGGAACGTATGTGCAGCCCGGATCAAGGTTTACGCAACCAACCGTGGCGCCCATAGCCTCCATCATCCATTCAGCGAAAGAAGCTGTAAGGCTAGACTTTCCAGAGCCCGCCATTCCAACGAAGAGCACATACAATTCGACATTCCTCTAGGACGATTGGGAATTTTCTATGGCTTAAAGTCAGCATTTCCTAACAGAGGGGAGCCTCCCCTAAAGGATTTTGACTAAAAAAGAAGGGAGGGGAGGGATGGTATAGGAAACCCAAAATAGGTTCAGTCCCTTTCCTACTACCTTTCACTTATCTATCTATTCACTTCTTTTTTATAAGCTGGATCAAATCCTATATGCATCTCAAAGGCAGAGAAGGTTTCGTTTCCAAGGTGTATGGACATGTATGATGTTCTATTGAAGGATGGTCTTCTGATAGATCCTTACCAAGGAATACAGGAAAAAATGGATGTAGCCATATCTGGCGGAAAAGTAGCGGCTTTAGAGCCTCATATAAGCGCCTCTGAAGGAAGGCGCCTTGTTGACGCCTCAGGGCAAATCGTCACTCCTGGTTTGATAGATCTCCATGCCCATGTATGCCATGGCATCACTTATCTAAGCGTGGATCCAGAGGCATCCTGTCTTCTAAGGGGTTCCACGACTGTCGTAGATGCCGGGACGATAGGCGAACTCCTCTTCGAGGGCTTTAGACGATTCATTATAAACGCCTCGAGACCGAGGATATATGCCTTCCTGAATGTAGGCTCCTTGGGGCTTATCTACTACTTCAGGAAGCAGGAATGGGCTAAGCTGATTCCAGAACCTTCCATGACCCCCCTTTTCGTGAACCTTGAGGATGCTGCAAGGGTAATCGAGGCAAATAGGGATACGATCGTAGGCATTAAGTGGCACAGCACCTATGGATTGGATCCTGCCCTTCGTTTAGCTAGGGAACTAGCGGACAGAACTGGCTCTATCCTCATGTGTGAAAACCACCATCAGCCAAATGTCCTAAAGCAAATGAAGCCTGGGGATGTGGTAACCCATATCTTCCATGGGCTCCATACTCAGGGGCTTCTTGACGAGGATGGAAAGGTAAGGCCGGAGTTCCATGAAGCCATAAAAAGGGGAATCGTCCTCGATGTCGGGCATGGGGTCGCTAGCTTCTCCTGGGAAGTCGCCGAGAAGGCGATGGAACAGGGTATAAAGCCCGACACGATAAGCACGGACCTTCACATAAGAAATGTCAATGGTCCTGTCTTTGACCTACCGACTACGCTCTCTAAGTTCCTTCTTCTTGGACTTACGCTAGAGGAGGTCATAAGGGCTGCCACAGCCAAGCCCGCTGAAGTTCTTGGAAAAGCTGGTATCATCGGAACGTTGAAACCTGGAGCCGAGGGCGATGCGGTTGTCTTGAGGCTCGAAGAGGGGCACTTTTCCTTCATGGATACGAAGGGGGTTCAAAGAATCGGGAAGACCCGCCTCGTTCCGACGGTTACGGTAAGAGGAGGTGAGGTAATCCCACTACGTTAAAGGCATAGGGGCATTAATGGTTGTAATTAAGACACAAAATCCCTGATTAAGAGCGTTATTTTCTTTTTTCGTAGCTTTGTGTCTTAATTACATCTCTTCATACTGTATAGTTATACTTTCGTATGAAAGTGAGAAGCTTCAATGAAAAATTTTCTCTAAGGAGCCAGTAGAATAAAAAATCCGTGAATAGGAATTAAGCCTACAAAGGCATTCTCTTCTTCTAGAACCAACCGAGGGTCTCATCTTTTTTAGCTCTTTTTAGGCCCCATCTAAAGGTTTTATAGCCGATTGGGAAGAGAATTAAAGCGAAGGCAGAACCCTTTAAGAATTCTAATAGAATTTGAAGATCTGCTATGGATGCTGCCTTAAGCATTGAGAGCCTCCAGAGATGATATACCCATGTCTGTGGCAAGAACCATGAAATTAATGACACTCCTGGAAGAAAGTTATCCAAGAACTGAACTGGAAATGACATTCCAGCAAGCAACTGCTGAAGCGTATTTATAGTCCATGTTATTGGATCCGTTGATTTTGTGATTAGCCTGAAACCTATGCTTATCATGGAGAGCCCGAGGAGGATCATGGCAGATATTATGAAGGCTAGAAGGATTGATAGGGATTAATTCTGAGGTTTATGTTGAACCAGAAGATTCCTATGAGTAGTTGCGGTACGAAGGTTATGAGCGAGAATATGTATGGTCAGGCTATCTGTCCGGCTACGAAGATTGGAATCGGTATGCCCGTCTAATAATATTCTCTAGAGTCCATGGATTAAGTCTCCTTTCCAATCCATGGGCTATCGGCATAAAAAGGTTGCCTATAACCAAGCCAACTACTAAAAAGGATATGTAGTCCCGTTTCATACTCGGGCACGGGTCTATTTCGATAGACGGCGTTTATTGCCCAGCTTAGTATCCCTATCACTATCGTTATTAGCTGGGTTATAACTTGGGTCTTATATGTTCTCCAATCTCTAAAATCCCTCTTGGCAAAGGCCAATATTTGCCTTATAGATATCGATGAATCCAAATTTTTAATCATGAAGTTTCCGTCCCCCTCTTACTAGGGTTATGAACACTTCCTCCAAACTAGGCTCATGATATTCTATATCCCTGTTTCTGAGGCCATGCTTATCGACAGAAGGATCTCTCTCTGTATTGAGGTATGTTTAAAGGTTTTTGCTAAACGTTATTGAGACGAAGGCTCTGGCTACACCTTGCGCTCCACGAAAAAATGCCCGAACGGCTTACCATGGCAATGTTTGTTTCATAGGGCCCTTAGCTTCTTAACGAAGGTTTTTACGTCCTCCACATTTCCCTTAACCATAGAAGGTGGCAACCAGTTTTCATAGAAGTTTTGGTGCAACATCCCAGCCGATTGCCAGAGCCTTCTGAGTTCAGTATCTCCTGTCTCCTCCACCAGCTTGGCTAGGAACCCATGGAGCTCCCTATGGCTACGCAACCTTTCACCCCTTTTAGCAGCTACGGCTTTTAAGGCCTGGGACGCTGCACCCCAAAACTTCTCTGACGATTGAACATAATTACCCCTTCGTAGAAGCTCTTCACCTTCAGTCAAGTATTTCTCTGAAAGTTTTGTATGCACCTCCCATATGACCTCGGGGTCATCGATTTCGAAATGGGATAATATGGCTTCGATCGCCAGATTCTCTAGGCTTACATCCAGCTCCCTAGATTTCTTTACTAGGCATTCCACGACCTTACTCGGAAGCTCTATTGTAACGCTCATCAACTCCATCTATAGAGTCATGCCTAAATTAAATTTATACCACGGTTCACGCGGGTAGGAAGACTTGCAACTCTAGGCTCTTATCATCCTTATGGCTAGAAGCCTAGAGCAAGCCTACAAGCTCCATAAGTTTTCATAAAATACACCAAAGTTTTAGCTAAGTCGGAGACTAAAAACCTGTAGGACTAACAACAAACTCTTTCATGAAGGGCGATAGCCTATTTCATTTCATACAACGCCAAGACGGGTAAATCGTTATTAAAAAGATTCGAACTCAATTGGGTTGGAATATCCATGCCTCCAAACTTTAAGAGGAAAGGTGTAAGCAATGTCTATACAATGCTATCTCCGTAAAAGGAACGATTATTTACTTTAAGTCTTCGACTATTCGCTTTCTTAGCCCCTCTTATCAAAACCAATCGTTATTATTTTATTTTATTCCCTAGTTTTGCCTTCCTCTAGCCTGAGGATATTAGATTAGAAGGGCTATCGTCATTCCAATTCCGGCTATGAGGGTCAAAAGGGCGAAGGCTGGAGTGTAAGAGAGGAAGATATCATAAACAATTCCGATGACCAGTACCCCGAGGAAACCACCAACGTAGGCGAAACCGTCGATGAAGCTAGAAGCAGTTCCCAACTTCTTTTGGAAGAAAGATTGGAGAATAGGTGAAGTAGATGCTTCCACCGAAGCCAAGAAATGCGAAGATCAGGGTAAACATCACCAAAACCATGTTTTCCTCTGCCGTAGAGGATAGGATCCACAGGGCCCAGGGCAGAAAGGGTGAAGGATATGGCTATAGCGAACTTGAACCTACTTTTGAATCCTCCTCCTGTCAACCAAGCTCCTATGAACATACTTCCAGCCCCTGTTAGGGTTGAAAGTCCTCCCAGAATCGAGCTTGCAATGGAGACATGTGTATTTTTTTTCTGTCAAATATGTTGGGAGCCATGCAAGTAAACTTCGGAAGATGCACATATAGCATGCGTAGGCAAGGGCTACCATCCATACGTTTCTGTTAAAAAGGATTAGACGAATTCTTTCCCTCATTACCAAAGAACCTTTTGACGAATCGATCCTATGGCAATTTGATGGATCCTTTATAAAAACCAGAAAATCCCCGTTGTAAACAACAAAAGAAAGGATGGAAATAAGAACGAAGCACGCCAACTAAAATCCATCGCCAAATAACCCGATAGGGCATATGCCACGGTAGGACCTAGTTTGCTGGAAGCAAAAGAAAGCCCATAGCAAATCCCATCGTTCCACTATCCTTCGAATAGGGATCAGACACAAGGCGTGTTAGGGCCCCCAAACCATTCCCTGCCCCAGCCCGTTTAGAAACTGTAGCGCCAAACCGATCGAGAAACCTAGCAGAGGTGTAGTTAAAGCTGAGAGGGAAAAGGCTATGTTAGAAAGGGAGGAGATGATACCCCCAAGAATAACGACCCTCTTAGGACCTATGGTATCCCTAGAAGACCTGTGGGGAAGAGCGTGATGGCATAGGAAACCAGTTCTGCGGAGGCAAGGGCACCAACATCGCCATGGCTTCATCTGGTAGAGGGCCATCAATATCGGAAGGACGAGGTAAATTGTATCGGCACAAGTATAACGCCAAATACTCGATACCCAAGACTAGGGTTTTTCAACCTAATCATGAACGCCCTTCCTATCCCTTCTTTCCTCAAGTCCATTAGGAACCTTAAAGAGATGCCTAAGCCTAAAGCCTTGTGTTATGTCCAAGGGCTTCAAGGCTTCCTATTCGGCTCGAATCCCTGCTTCAGATGTTACTTCCACCTCAAAATCCACCACATCCCCACGTTTTAAGGATGCCCTCACCCTCGCCATAGAAGCCCTAAGCCTCCTCGAGTTGAACAATTTAAGCGCCAGGGCAGCCCTCCGGGGGGCTACTGAGCAACTTGACATAGAGGACTATGAGGCCCAAAGGGCTGCCCACAGGTTGGTCTTCGAGACCCTCAAAAGGCTCAATTTCATAGATTTCATGATTAAAAATGCCTTGGACCCGGAGGTCTTCGATACCCTCCCCCTAGGCGTGAAGGCCTTTCTGAGGATATATGCCTACGAGGTCGTAATAAGGGGAAGGGGACTAAGGGGGGCCCTGGGCTATGTGAGGGCGGCCAGAGACATCCTTGGCTGGAGAACCCTAAATCCGGTTGAGGAAACCTTCGCCCGCCTTCTGGGCATGAGGCCCGAAGCCCTCATCCTCGCCTCCAAAGAACCTGAGAGAACGGCCCTTAGGACTTTCCACCCTCCCTGGTTCGTGGAATATTGCGTAAGGGCCTTCGGAAGGGTTGAGGCCTTAAGGCTTCTTGAGTCTATAGGAAGGGGGGCGCCTTTTACCTTCCTAAGGCTTAACACACTTCGAGATTCGGAGCCTCGTATCATCGAAGCCTTGGAGAGGGAGGGTATTAGGCTAAAGGCCTTTGAGGGAATTCGCCATCTTTATGTCTTGACTGGGAATCCCAAGCTTCCCCTTACGAGGATGAACGCTTATAGGGAAGGCCTCTTCGAAGAGCAAGACCTCCTCAGCGCTTACGCAGTAGAGGCCAGCGGAATAAAGAAAGGCTTCAAGGTTCTTGAGATAGGGACTAGGAGGCGTAGCCCTGGAGCCATGGCAAGCCACATGGCCCAACTTATGGAAAACGAAGGCCTCATCGTATCCTTAAGGGATTCTGGACGGGAAGCAAGGATCTGGAAGCTTACCATTGCCAGGATGGGAGTAAGGAACGCTGAGCTCATCCTTGCTAATGCCAATGCCGGCTTCGGAGCCGGGACTAAGGACTTTATTCCCTTAGACCTCGAGGCTGATCTGGTTTTCTTGGAACCTCCTTCCACTGAAACTGGAGCCTTCCATCAGGATCCATCCCTCAAGTGGAAAACGAAGCCCGAAGACATCCAACGCTTGGCGAGGCTTCAGGCTAACCTCCTCGAGTCGGCCTTGGGCTATGTAAGGCCTGGTGGGAGTCTTGTCTACCTAACCTCCAGCCTTACTATCGAGGAAAATGAGATGCAGATCGAAAGGCTCCTGAGGCTTCACAGCGAGTTTGAAGCCATTCCTTTGGAGCCAAGCCTGGGGCAGTCTGCTTTGAGGGGACTGAAGAACTGCAAAAGGTTTTTCCTCCATCGCCATGGTTGTGGAAGTGGCTTCATCGCTAAGCTGAGAAGGCTTTAAGATGGGCTTAGAAAAAGCCTTAAAGCCTTCCGGAAGGCTTCAAGATAATCTCATCCTTCATTCCCTTCATCCTTCCCCTCCTTCCGCTCATCCTCTCTTCCTTCTTGCTCGCCTAAGCCTAACCAAGACAATGGGATAATGGGGAATTCTGCGAAGCATATCCCACGTTACTTTGGTCAAGCCCCTAGCTTTAAGTCTCTCAGCCATTTCCCAGACATCCCTTCCCGCTCCATGGCCCCTTAGCCTCTCGGCAAGGAAGCAGATTTCCAAAAGCCCATCTAAGGGAAGGGAAGGACCTTCCATAGCAAAGGCTACGGCCACGGGTGTAGGTCTCGCCTTCAACTTCAGGGAGGCTCCTATCAGATAGGCGAAAAAACCTAGAGGCTTTATTCCCTTTATCGGATTTCTCACCGTTGTGAAGTAAAGGCTTCTCCAATGGAAGGTTCGATCGGTGTCCGATATGATAACCGTCGCATGTTTACCAGTTTCTCGAAGGATTATATCCCTTAAGCCTTCAGCTATCTTCTGGGCATTCCTAAGGGGTAGGGCCGCGTAAGCGTATGGCAGGTTTACGACGTCTATGCCACCCTCAGAGGCATGGCGTAGGGCATGGAGAAAACCCCCATGCCTCAGGATCGCCTCCTTATGATGGGATCCCTCTTGTAATGGATATGCCCTTAGCCTTAAGATCGTCGTGGGCTTGAGATGGCATAGGTAGCCTAAGAAATAGCCCCATCCAATCCGCATCCAAAACCTTGCCAGGAACTTAGCCATAAGGCTCGGCTTGTATTCGCTCTCATCGATAATGTTGCCAAGGGCTACGGAAAGGGCCTTTTGGGAAAGCACTATGAAATCCCCATCCCTTAGCCAAGGGCGGACAGCCTCGAGGATGAGGCTTTCATAATCGCTTCCCGGGAGCCATAGGGGGGTCTGAAGGGCCTTGGCGGAAAGCCTCAGAAGCCTCAAGGACCTTTCCTTTTCTTTCTTTCCCTTGCATCCAGGAATGCCGCTTCTACTTTACGGTAGTTCTTTCTATCTCTATCCTACTTGGCTTAACGATAAGAGGATGCTCCCTTAAGCATCCATAGGTTTCATGGAAAACCTAAGCCTCACCTCGAATCTGAGGAATTGGAACTTCCCTCCGCCTTCCGGCCTTCATATTCGACGACCCAGGCACCTCTCCTCGAACGGGTTAAATCCTCGATACGCCGCCTCACTTGTTTTATGGAGGTCTCCAGCCCCTTAATCCTCTTCTCAACCTCTCCAAGCTCATTCTCAAGAGGTCCTATACGATTGGTGAGGTTGAGCATGGATCTTTCGAGGCGCCCAGCCTCTAGATAATCCCTAGTGCTGTAAAACTTACTCCTAACCTCTTCGAGGTCTCGCTTGAGTTCCGCCAAGGCGGAGTTAAGCTCACCCCTTCGCCGTTGGGCTTCCTTGAGGGCTTCCTCGAGCTTTGCCTCCTCCTCCTTAAGCTCTTCGATGGAAGACATGGTAATGCAGCCTCCCTTAAATGGAAAGGGAATTCCTTTTTTATAATTTTCTCCCTATTCACTTCAATTCAATTTATATGGTTTTTTGGATGTGGACCCTTTGAACGGACGCGAGCGTTTCAGGAGAATTATGGACTTCGAGAGGCCCGACCGGTTGCCCCTCTACGAGTGGCTTGGCTTCTGGAAGGATACCTTGGACCGATGGTATGGGGAGGGGCTCCCTCCTGGAATGGCAGTCGAGGACTACTTCGACTTCGATAAGACGGAGATCCTTCCGATAGACTTTGGTCCTATACCAAGATTTGTTCCGAGGACTTTGGAGGAAGATGATCGATACAAGATCGTCATAAACGAGAAGGGCATCATCGCGAAACACCTGAAAACTTCGACCTCCATGCCAAGCTTCCTAGCCTTTCCCGTTAAGTCCAGGGAAGACTTCCATAAAATCAAGGTGCGCTTCAACCCTAAGGATCCTAGGCGTTATCCAATAACTTGGAGCGATGAGCTTATAGAGTACTATAAAGCCCTCGATCGTCCTTTAAGGCTTCGTTTCCCTGGCTTCTTCTGGCAGGCAAGGGACCTTATGGGCCTTCCCTATCTTTCCATAGCCTTCTTTAGGGAAAAGAGGCTTCTCCATGAATTCTTCGATTTTTGGGCAGACTTCATCATCGAGACGAGTGAGGAAGCCCTATCTGTCGTAAGACCCGATTATGTGGACTTCGCCGAGGACATGTCCTATAAGAATGGCCCCCACATCTCGCCAAGGTTCTTCGAGGACTTCATCCAACCATCCTATTGCAAAGTTACATCCTTCCTCCGTAGCAAGGGCATCGATGTCATCGCCGTGGATACGGATGGGGACCCATCTCTTCTCCTTCCTAGCCTTATCGAAGCCGGAGTGAACTGCCTGATCCCCCTTGAGGTGGCCGCCGGTATGGATGTCGGAAGGCTAAGAAAAGCCTATGGAAGAAAGCTTCGCTTCATAGGAGGCATCGATAAGCGTGCCCTGGCCTTAGGAGGGACGCATCTAGAAGCTGAGGTAAGGAGGAGGTTCCAAGAGGCAAAGGGAGGGGGCTATATCCCCTCAGTAGATCATAGTGTTCCAGTGGACGTTTCCTTTCAGAACTACTGCCGATATGTGGAGCTGAGAAGGGAACTCATGCATGACCTATGATGGCATGATTGGCGGATCGTTGCTTGCTGATTTGTTTGCTGGCTGTTTTCGTTCTTCAGCTCATAGGAGAAAAAGATAAACGGCTCAAGTAGAAACATTTTTCATACTCATAGGATGGGATTGATAAGCCTTGAAAACCCCTTTGGCGGCATCAGTGCCCCCAGCAAAGCGTAGGATCGAGTTCGACTCAGCCCTGTGTAGCTGGTGTGGTTGTTGTGAGCTTATATGCTCTCTAGTCCACGAGGACGAATGTCGTCCCTCCTTGGCCAGGATTCATATAGTCGTAAATCAGTTTGCTGCGAAAGTTTCGGCAAGCTTCTGTAAGCAATGCGATGAGGCGCCATGCATTTCGGCATGTCCTGTCAAGGCAATATTCGTGGATGTGGGAACGGGGGCAAGGATCATCGATGAAGGGCTTTGCGTTGGATGCGGAGCCTGTGCAAAAGCATGTCCCCTCAACATGGAAGGGAATGTCTTAACCCTCAATCCTGAAAAGAACGTTTACATAAAGTGCGACCTTTGTGTTGGGCTTGGCGGCCCCCGTTGTGTGGCTATATGTCCTCAAGGGGCTCTGAGATACATCGAAGTTGAGACTTTAGGGTTCGATCCTTGTCCTCCCTCGATTTCCAAAGGGAATGGCGTAACGAAGAATGATGGCGGAAAAGCCCTAGGAGGGAATGAGGATCGGGGGAATGATGGGTTAATAATTGCTAATCTTCTAGATAGATCGAAGAAGAAGGAAAAGAAAGTGAAATGGATAAGCCCCCTCAGCTCGGATCGATCTAACCCATATCCCTTCCTTTTTAACTTAAATTTATATAACATTTATAAGCAGTTATAAAAAGTCGTCATGTTTTTTACCACAAGGTGGTAAGGTTTTGCCAAAGCCCATTATCCAAGTGGAGAATGTTGTTGCAAGTATCGTCCTAAACCAGACGATAGATCTTCTAAGTGTAGTTAAGGCCCTCCCTGATACTGTTGAATACAGGCCCGAACAGTTTCCTGGACTTGTGTTCCGTTTGAAGAATCCCAAGACGGCAACTTTAATCTTCAATTCCGGGAAAATGGTTTGTACAGGCGCTAAGTCTGAGGCCCTCGCCAAGAAGGCCGTAAAAAAGGTCATAAATCAACTCGAATCGAGTGGCATCATCATTCTATCGAAGCCTGAGATCAAGATACAGAACATCGTCGCCTCTGCAAGCCTCGGCGGAAAGATAGACTTAGAAAAGGCAACCCTAAGCTTAGGAAGGACCATGTACGAACCCGAGCAGTTTCCTGGGCTCATCTATCGGATGGATGACCCGAAGGTTGTCATCCTTCTCTTCGCCAGTGGAAAGCTCGTGTGTACAGGCGCAAAGAAGGAGGAGGACGTTCATAGGGCCGTTGAAAGGCTTCAGAAGAGACTTGAGGAGGAGGGACTCATTTACTACGGAGGAACAGAGGCCCTCAAGGTTTAGGGAACCTGGCTTTAAACCTGGCTTTTAGCTTCTAATAATACTATTAGTTAGAACGCAAATTTATTTTATCAGAATGAGAAGCGATGAGGGAATATAAATAATAACGCTCACATTAAGAAGACGTGACATGTTCCTCCTTTCATACTTTATGCGGATTTCATATCCTCAGTTAAGCCCAAAATGGGCTTATTTCCCTCAAATTTTATAATAGAAATCACAATGTTAATATTTACAAAGAGAACAAGTTAGAAGCAAAAGACGACAGCACTGTACTTTTATTCTTACAACCAGTACTCCTCCTTCCGAATATCTTAAGCTTCATAAGCCTTCTGGGAGAAGGCAATCATAGGTTAAAGAGTTCCTATCCTAAGATCCCTTGCTATTTTATTTTTCCTTTCTTTTTCTTTTCTTCTTTTCCTTTTCTTCTTTTTATGCCTTAATCCTTCTGTCCACAACCTCCTCTACACTAGGACCAGTTCCTACTATCGTCACGGGAACCCCCAGCCTTTCCTCGATCTCCGTTATGAATTCCTTTCCTCGCTGGGACAGTTCCTCGAATCTCTGAACCCCATGGCACTCAGGGAACAGCACATCGAGCTTTGTTATCGCCAACTGAGTCGGACTGTTGAGCATGACGGCCCTTTCTGCCAAGCGAAAGTTAAAGGGGGCTGCGCGCCTCTCCCTTCCCGTTACGGTAGCCCTCTCGAGCCACCCTCTACTTATCGCCTCCTCCCTGCTTAGTTCCCCCTCTAAAGGCCCAGCTCCCACTCTGGTAGTGAAGGCTTTGAAGACAAGGAGAACCTCGTCAACCCTCTTGGGACCAACGCCACATTCGCTCGCTATGGCAGAGGCCGTCGTATCCCTTGAGGTGACATATGGATATGTTCCATGGATGAGGGAGAGGAAAGTTCCTTGGGTCCCTTCCAGAGCGACCTTCTCGCCCCTGGCTAGGGCTTTATTCACCTCTAAGGCCACATCCGCCAAGTATGGAGTCAACTCTGGCACTTCCCTCGCGAGCTTTGCGATACGCTTAACCCTATCTTCCTGTGCCGGCCCGACACCCTGTCCCGTAGTCCCTATCCTTCCTCCTGTTGCTCGATCCCTCTCGATATGGGTATACTCTAT
>JAGTQN010000046.1:0-9583 GCA_018396395.1 Candidatus Bathyarchaeota archaeon
CCATTCCATACGACGCTGATCTTTCCCTCTGGCCAGCCATGGCGGACAAGGTCATCCCTCATGGCGTAGCTGACTGTTATCACCCTATCAGATATTTCCGCGGTAGCACTTTCAAGATGCTTCACGACCGCCGAACCATCGCCACTTCTTCCCCATTCCGTACTATGGATATGAAAGGCGAGGGGCATCTTCAATTCGTTCTTGATGATGATTCCAGCCGCGGCGCTTAACCAGTCATGAATGGCTACAATGCTAAAATCGTAACCCTGCTTTCTCACAAGGTCATTTATGAACTTCGTGGCTGAAAGAATGTTATAAAGAAATATGTCATTGAAGAACTTAATGCTCGTTCCCCAGCGCTTGAGATCCTCTGTTACAAAGAGGGGAAAGATATTACTGGCATCGGCTATAAGGGGCCTATGTACTTCAACTCCCCGAAGGATTTCCCTCGTCGGAAGGTTTCCGGGGTTTAGGGTGAAGACAGAAACATCGTGCCCAATCTCGACGAAGGCCCTCGTTATGTTTTCCGCATAAGTTCCCAAACCCCCTACGAGGGAAGGGGGATACTCCCATACAAAAAAGCCGATCCTCAAAGCCCTGGCACCAACGCATCTCGCTCCTTTTTCCGTAGATGCCTCTTATTCCTCTTTCAGTTAATAAGGTTTAGCAATAGGCTAGAATTTCGGGGAATCTTCCTCTGCTTCTATGCCCCCGACGAACTTTCTTATACATGCTTATTCTCAAAGTTCAGGAATGAAATCATGACCTCCCTTTCTTCTCTTATTTTGTTTATTTTCTAAGTGCATTTATGTATTTTACGTTACAGTTATTGTATTTTACCGTATCTCTTGTATTGTAATGCGATTCTTACTCTTCTTCATCTAGAGATGATTATAAAAAAAGCATATTCCAATTTCAAAGCCCTAATTGTAGCTTAGCTATGAAAATTCTGCACTATCATTTCAAATCGTTGGCTACTTCCTTCCAAACCCAGCCATAGCCGATTATTACGGTTCTTAAGGGATCGGAAGTTGAGCATTTTCATGTAAATAGGAACATAGCCAAACCTAGGAGAAGCCTCTGGCAGTTGAAGCGGCGAAGGCATGCAAGAGTTCCTTATCCTTAGAATTCATTGGCATACTTCTGATAACGACAGTCATACTTTCTACCGACGTTTTAGTGCTTACCTGATGCGAGACGAAAACAATTCCTTGTCCTTAATAAGATTTTCCTTAAGTCCTGTGGCTCCTTTAACTTAAGAGGTTTTGAGCAGTTCCTCAAACTCTTTTGGCCGAGGCCCCTATAGGGATGGAGGCCCTTCCCACGCAGGATGTCCTTTGGTTAGGTTTATCCGGCGTGAGAGGACCTCCCTTTGGCTTATGCTATACGATGTATTTCTGTATTACGGCTGCGGAAGCCTCATAAGGGCTTCAAGAAGCCTTGTGCCCTACGTGAAGTTGAGAGGAGCCACGTAGCCATATGGAAGTGGGTCCAGAGGCTGGCTCCTACAGCCTCTAGGTTCGATGCTCCTAGAAGCCTCGTAAGGTGCATCCTTTTGCATGAGACGATGATAAGGATAGGGGAATCGAGGCCTGGGTATGGTATGGATAGCCTTCAGATGAGAGCCCTACCTGAAATGCTTCCTGGCTTTCCGAATATCTTGGCTTAGGAACTCCATAGACCCATTTTTCCTTCGAATGAAGGAGCTAAGGAGACGCTATAGGCTTAAAGGAAGCCCATCTATACGGATGGAGCTGACTGGCAGCCTAGAGCCTGCAAATGGCTTAGGCTTGAGCATCGCATATACGGAGAAGAATGGAAGGATCTTATGGAAAGGATGAACCAGTACCTGAAGGACAGGACTGAATGCTTCGACGACCTTTTCCCATGCTTCAGCGAAAGGGAAGAATGCAACCTTAAGCAGTCAGGAATTGGATAAGCGTCTATAGGTTCTACTATAACTACGTAAGGAAGAACGAAGGGATCGGAAGGGCACCCCTTAAGAAGGACGACCTTCCCGAATATCTTAGGTTCATAAGGCTCCAGGAGGGGGTGATCTTAAGTTAAAGGAGCCAAGTCCTGTCACCGTGAAATATAAGTAAAGTATGCTGGAATTCCATAGCTAATTCGCGCATTCAAACCCTTTCTGCATTTCCTTCCATTGCAGGGATTTTCTCTTCTTTGTTTCTTTCTGCTCTAGCCCCTAGCCTCCAGCCACAGGGGGTATTAAGCTTACAGTATCGCCATCTTTAAGGCGTGTGGCAGTCTTTTCAAGTACTTGGATATTAAACCCGTTTACAAGGATTGCCATATTTGGTTCTTCGTCCCTGTATGCGAGGATGAAGTCTCTCTTGCTACCAGCTTTTTCTGCAAGAGCCTTGAGGAGCAATTCTACGCTTGCTCCATCCTCCAGTTTTACCATGAAATCGCTTCCCAAGGCTTCAAGGAGTTCTCCAAAGGTTCTTACTCGGACAAGCATCGAGACTCCTTCTCTTTTAGATTTTTTTAGGAACTTGGAAGGCTATAAACTTCATGTGTTACTTTTAGTAACATTTATATAGGTCCTGTTACCAAAGGTAACTTGAATCCTATGAAGATAAGGCTCCTTGCCTCCCCCTCAAACATCGTCCTCTTGAGGCATGTCATGGATTATAGGAACTTTAGGGATCACTTTGCCCTAAGGAACGAAGCGGAGCTTCATGTCTTCGAGAAGTTCCAAGCGGCTAGGTTCCTAACGGAAAACGGATGCCAAAGGATCTATGCCAATGTCCCTATAGAGCTGAGGTCCGCTGAGCTTAGGCTCAAGGAACTAATGGCAGATGTGGTAGGCGAAAGGGATGAAAAAGAGGTAATCGTGGTTTTCTGCGAGATAGAGGAACCTTCTGCAGAGCTTCTAAAGCACCTCGATTCTTTGAGTAGGGCAGAAAATGCCAGGGTTATCCTTTATTGTCCGCACTCATTAGACTTGGAACCTATCCTTGAAAGCTTTCGAGATGACTTTGAATCAGGAAAGTTCGCCATCGAGACCTTCGGATTTTCTTCCTTCAGAATGGAGGAAGCCTTTAAAGAAGCCCTTGAACTCATCGATCGTCTCTGTAGCGAGACGAGGGTTAAGATGCTTCTCCCCCTCCTCGTAAACCCCCAAAGGAAAAGCAATTATCGAAAGACGATAAACCCGAAGCTGCTCTACGAGAATCTCTCCTTCCTCCGCTCGAGTGGATTGATAGAGGAGCTTTTCGATGATGAGTACGCCCTAACGCCTTTAGGTGGGCGAATCCTATGCGAGTACATGGCCTTCGTGGAAAAGGTGAGGAGGACCCTAGAGGAGGCTAGGAGGCAGGGGAGCCTGGGAAGAGGTGAGTTTTAAATGGAAACTTCCTACATCCGAGAATTGGATGAATGCAAAAGCTTTAGAGACGTTTTCAAGCTCGTGAAAAGATCTGTGAAGGAAGCCTTAGGAAGGGAAAGGGCTGGCTTAAGCCTATACCTATCAGACCTTCCCAAGAATGTGGGAGCTTATCACCCTCTAGGCTCCAATGGAATCGTCATCAATCGCCGCCTCCTGGACATTGTCTCAAAGGTTGGCTCCAAGGCAGAACAGAACGCCTTCCTCTACTCAATCCTTCTTCACGAATACCTTCACTCATTGGGCTTTGTGGATGAGAGGACCGTTAGGCGCCTTACCTACGAAGTGAGCCTAAGAACCTTTGGAGAATCCCATTTGGTCACTAGGATGGCCTATAATGGACCCATGAGCCTCTTTCCAAGCCTCCTTTATGCTCCCGATAGAGGCACCCCAGGAGCCACAGTCCTCATAAAGGACTTTGATGATTCTAATCAGAGTTATATCATCTAGGAGGTGAGAAAAATTGGTTCAAACCCTTACCCTTCGAGTATCCGAAGCCTATGGAAAAGATGTGGGAAGGGGAATCGCAAGGCTAAACCCTAGGGATATGGAAAACCTCGGCATTACGACGGGGGAGGTCATCGAAGTTGCAGGAAAGCGGAGGACTGCAGCCATATGCTGGCCAGCCCACATAGAGGATCAGGATACGGGTATCATACGCATCGATGGCTATACCCGCAACAATGCTGGTGTGAGGATCGACGATAAAGTAACCGTTCGTAAGATTGAAGCCAGATATGCCGAGAGGCTAACCTTAGCCCCTACGGAGCCCCTTCGAATCATAGGGGGCGAGGGATACATAAGCCGCCTCTTGGAAGGAAGGGTTGTCTGCCGGGGGGATGTTGTTCCAGTACCTATCATGGGAAGAAGGGTAGACCTTGTCATCGTTTCCTTCCTACCCTCCTCAAGCGCCGTTATCGTCACAGACAGGACCGAGATCGTCATATCGGATCAGGTGATGAAACCTCCCACAGGCGGAATTCCTAGGGTTACCTATGAGGACATTGGAGGGCTAAAAGACGAAATCCAGAAGGTAAGGGAAATGATCGAGCTTCCGCTAAGGCATCCTGAACTCTTCGAGAGGCTTGGCGTAGAGGCTCCTAAAGGAGTTTTGCTCCATGGACCCCCAGGAACGGGAAAGACCCTACTGGCGAAGGCCGTAGCCAACGAGACGAATGCCCATTTCATAAGCCTAAGCGGTCCTGAGATCATGAGCAAGTTCTACGGAGAATCTGAAGCAAGGCTTAGGGAGGTCTTCAAGGAAGCCCAAGATAATGCTCCGAGCATCGTCTTCATCGACGAGATAGATTCCATAGCTCCCAAGCGGGAGGAAGTAACGGGAGAGGTCGAGAAGCGAGTCGTAAGCCAACTCCTAGCCCTTATGGATGGGCTCCAGTCCCGGGGAAAGGTTGTTGTCATAGGAGCCACAAACCGTCCCAACGCCCTGGATCCAGCCCTCAGAAGGCCTGGAAGGTTCGACCGTGAAATCGAGATAGGCATACCCGATAGGAATGGGAGACTTGAAATCCTTCAAATCCATACAAGGAATATGCCCTTAGCAAAGGATGTGGATCTTGGAAAGCTTGCCGATGTAACCCATGGTTTCGTTGGCGCGGATCTAGAAGCCCTTTGCAAGGAGGCCGCCATGAGGGCATTGAGGCGCATTCTTCCAAAGATTAACTTGGAAGCCGAAAGCATACCAGCCGATGTCCTCGATAAGATCATTGTAACCATGGATGACTTCCTCGAAGCCCTAAAGGAAGTGGAGCCTTCAGCCATGCGGGAGGTCCTCGTAGAGGTTCCGAAGGTTCGATGGGATGATATCGGAGGACTTGAGGATATAAAGCAGGAGCTTAGGGAAGCCGTGGAATGGCCGCTGAAATATCCCGAGATTTTTGAGCATACGAAGATGGAGCCTCCTAAGGGCATCCTTCTCTATGGACCCCCTGGGACGGGAAAGACCCTACTGGCGAAGGCCGTAGCCAACGAGAGTGAAGCCAACTTCATCAGCATCAAAGGACCGGAACTCCTTTCCAAATGGGTTGGTGAATCCGAGAGGGGCGTTAGGGAGATCTTCCGAAAGGCGAGGCAGGCGGCACCTTGCATCATCTTTATCGATGAGCTCGACTCCCTAGCTCCAGCGAGGGGAAGCGGGATTGGCGATAGCCATGTTACTGAGCGGGTTGTCAGCCAGCTCCTGACAGAGCTAGATGGATTGGAGGAGCTCAGAAGGGTCGTTGTCATAGGAGCCACGAATCGTCCGGACATCGTGGACTCGGCCCTTCTTAGACCAGGAAGGTTTGATAAGCTACTATACGTTCCCCTTCCAGAACTGGAGGCCAGAAAACAGATCTTAAGCATCCATACTAAAAACAAGCCTCTGGCGGAGGATGTGGATCTCAATCGACTTGCTGAGTTGACGAAGGGTTATACAGGCGCCGATCTGGCAGCCATTGTCAATACAGCCGTTATGCTGGCGATTCGCGAGTACCTATCCCAATGCAAGGATCCGGAGAAAGCGAAGGATAGGCTTAAGGAATTGAAGGTCTCTATGAACCATTTCGAGAAGGCACTCGAGAAAGTGAAGCCCATGTCCCAGCAGGAGCTAGAGATGTATCGGAGAGTCTCCGAACTCTTCGGAAGGGCTAGAAAGCCTAAGGAGCAGGAAGAGGAAGCCGAAATAAAGCCCAGAACTCCTGTAATCTAATCCTTCCTTTCGAATTACGAATTATTTTTTAATTACCAGAGGATGAAAAAACGCACAGAGGGACTTCTTCATACGATTTAGAAGATCTTTAGGATTATAGAACGATTAATCTAGCCATAGTTACAAAAGTAATTGAGTGATACTTTAGAATCTGAAGCATCATTTTTAAATGAAAAATGAAAGTACTTCATTTCGCATATTTCCTTAAATTCTTAGGACTATGTAAACGAAACCTTTTCTTGAATGCAAAGAGGATATATGACCCCCAATATTAGGGATAGCTAACACTTTCTCCAGGCTTCAAAACGATCAACTTCGTTGCTGGAGCAAGGTACTTCAGGAGTTCCGAAAGAGCCCTTATATCAGCCCTTTGGTCCGGAAAGGTTCCATAATGCATGGGAATAAAGGCATCTGGTCTTATGAGGTGTGAGGCGTAGGCAGCCTCCCTTATGCCCATATTATACTTTCCGCCCACGGGCATTATGGCTACATGGGGAGAATAGAGCCTTCCTATAATCTCCATATCGCTAAAGACACCCGTATCCCCTGCGAAATAGACCCTTATTCCATCCTCCGATACAAGGATGAAGCCGCAGGCTCCTGATCCAACGGTTTCCTCCACTTCGCTTATCATAATGTCCGAGGTATGGACAGCATTCGTCATTATGACCTCAACACCTCGGATAATGGCCGAGCCCCCTATGTTGAGGGCGCAGATCCCCCCATCCTTGCCTCCTAATGGAATACCCTTCTTCTGGGCGAAAAAGCAGATCTCCGGGGTACTTACGAAGACGGCACCGGTCTTCCTAACGATCTCTATTGAGTCGCCTAGATGGTCTACATGGCCATGGGTTACGCATACGATGTCAGCCTTCGTTATGTCCTTCAGCTTCATGGTAGAAGCAGGGTTTCCATCGAGCCATGGATCGAGGAAAATAACCCTTCCCATAGAAGTTTCCAGCATAAAGGAGCCATGACCGATCCATCTCATCATCAAACCCATATATGGACCACCGTTATTCTGTAATTTAGTACTGGGTTTATAAACTTAAAGCATCTCAGAGTGGCTCTTTTCACTGTAAGATCACATTTCAGAAATACTTATGGAGCTACGGTATTCCATGAGATAGAGATGTAAAAGTCGCTATCTATAGCTTCTCGGTCATTATTCTTAGAATACAACGATATTGGGATGAAATGATTTTCGCTCTAAACTACGGATTTAATGGCCGCCCGACGATAAACGATTCTTTGGAATCCTAGACCTTCTTTAGAGGAATAAAGGGCATCTGAAAAAACGAATTACAGCATGCTTACTTGAGAGCGATGATTTAGGAAAGGAGAATGCTATTTTTACTACCTTAAACTATAAATTAAATGGATGAGTAGAAAAAAGAGCAAGGTGGCCATTATGGAAGTCCTCGTTACCGGTGCAACAGGTCGCGTGGGCGGCAACGTAGTGAAGGTATTGCGCGAAAGAGGCTATGAAGTGAGGGCGATGGTAATGTCTGGTGATAAGGCAACTTCTAAAGTTATCCAATTTGGAGCGAAAGTCGTCGAGGGGGACTTAAGAAATTATAAAGATTGTGTAAAGGCGGTCAAAAATGTTGATGCCGTCATCCATCTTGGAGCTTACATGCCTAACATTCTTAACGTTGATGATACGAGGGGAGTAGAGGAGAGAGTTCGTACCCTTTTTGATGTTAATGTAGGTGGTACCTTTAATATACTAGAAGCTATTGCTCGACATACACAGGGTTGTAAACGCTTCGTTTTTGCAAGCACAGGAGCTGTCTATCCAGAGGGACGCCATCTGTATACGCCAATAGATGAGTATCACCCTCGTCATCCAGTAGGAATGTATGCATATTCTAAACTCGCTGGTGAGGAGCTATGTTGGGCTTATCAAAGGGAGTATGGGATACCAGCTGTTGTTTGTAGGTTCGCGTATGTTATAGGTGCAGGAGAAATATTAAATAAGTATTATTATCCAGGCTTTTGGGCAACTCGAATATTGGATCAGTTAAAAAAGACAAAAGACGCGAGACCTGAAGTAGCGGCTGCTATAGATACAATTGAGAGAGAAATGAAGGGAGATGATTGCCTTGTAGTTGGCTTAGATAGTAAAGGAAGGGGTTATAAAAGTTCGATAGTGGATGTTCGGGACCTTGTACAGGGAATTCTACTAACTTTAGAAAAAGATAGCGCGATCGGTGAGGCTTTCAATTTAGCTGGTCCTGCTCCGATCTATTTTCCTGAAATAGTCCCATACATATCAAAGAAAACTGGTATACGCTATATTACTGTGACCCTTCCTTGGGAGCAGAGGAATTGCGAACTCAGTATAGCTAAGGCTAAGAGTCTCTTAGGCTATAATCCACAATATGATGCATTCAAGATGGTCGACTCAGCGATACTATTTCAAAAAGGTTTAGATTCTACAATTGTTGACCGTCTTCAGCCAAGAGTCTGATAATAGAAGCAAATAGCTCATAATACTACAGATCTTCTTAATCAGGAACTCGTCACAACGTGGTTTAAACTCTTAGGGCACTATTAAGCCTTTAATGATGCTTATGATTTTATGTAAAAATATAATAGTGTTAGGTCAATTCTTCTTCTTACGCATTTTCGATGTATATGTTTCTTGTAAAATACTCTAAAATAGTCTGGTTTAGCGTATTCAATTTGAAGGCAAGGCTTAAAATTATATCGTAAAATAGAAATCCTCTGTTTGATTTTTTTGAAGCCAAACATCAAGCCTAGAGATTCTGATCTTTACTCAGTAATTAAGAGTGAGTGTAGATATGTTAACAAATTAAAATTCATCGAAAAACTTTAACTCGATTATTATGGTTTTCCTTTTCAAGGTTTAAAATATAATTTCGAGCAGAATTCGTAATATAAAGGATTTCCCACCTTTTAAGCTCATTTGTTTCATGTCCAATCCAATCTAAAGGAATTTCCGAGGAACAAGCTCTTATATAGTCTTCAAAATATTTCAATATCAATTTCACACCGTAATAATCCGATCGAACAGCCATGAGACAGTTAGGATCAATCGTATAAGGGAAAGGTGGAATAACCCTAGCACCTTTTTTTAATAATTTGTCAGCAAGCGACTTAAACGCATGCAATCCTTCGTAACCCTCCCCTGGCATTCCAAATGAAAAGAAACATGCTATTTCGAAACCTTTACTAGATATGTATTCCACACTTCTGAGAAGTTCATTATTCGAAAAGTTCTTTCCAATTCGTTTTCGTGTTTCTTCTAAACCACTCTCTGGTGATAATCCAATACCTACGTGTTCAAATTTTGTAGAAAGCTCATCAATAAATCTTCTAGATGGTAAACAAAAGCTCTCATAATAGATCGAAATGTCAAGCTCTCTTTTCTTAATTTCATCTATAAATCTGGTAATGAACTTACTTCCAAGGATCTCTGGATCATGGCTGTTCGATCGGATTAT